>JBDSTW010000113.1:0-9305 GCA_039928055.1 Gammaproteobacteria bacterium
ACCATTCGACATGGTCGATGCCTATGGTAGTCACCAGTGCCGCGTCGGCGTCGAGCAGATTGACCGTGTCGAGCCTGCCGCCCATCCCGACCTCGAGAACGGCGATATCGATTTGGGCGCGCTGGAAAATATCGAACGCCGCCAGCGTGCCGAATTCAAAATAGGTCAGCGAGATGTCGCCGCGTGCCTGGTTTACGCGTTCGAACGAGGCGCACAGTGCGGCGTCGCTGACCTCCTCGCACCCCACACGAATGCGCTCATTGTAGCGTAGCAAATGCGGCGAGGTGTACGCCCCTACGCGGTAACCGGCGCTGTGCAAAATGGCCTCAAGCAAGGCTACGCTGGAGCCCTTGCCGTTCGTGCCGGCAACGGTGATCACGGCATGCGGCGGGTGATCCAGGCCCATGCGTTGCAGCACGGGACGCGTACGCTCCAAACCAAGGTCAATCTGTTTTGCGTGCTGAGTCTCTTGCCAGGAGAGCCATTCGTTTAAGGTCATTTAGACGCCGATAAAAGGGCGCAGATACAAGCAACAAGTAAAGGCAACATCAGCAGCCCATCCGGTTTTACTTGCATCTTTTCCCTTGTACCTTGTCCCTGTCGCTAACGATGCGTAAGCGTCGCCAGCAATCCGGCCAGGCGATCGCGCATCTCGCGCCGGTCGATAATCATATCGACGGCGCCATGCTCGAGCAAAAATTCACTGCGCTGAAACCCCTCGGGCAGTGTTTGGCGCACGGTTTGTTCAATAACGCGCGGTCCGGCAAAACCTATCAAGGCTTTGGGTTCGGCGATGTTGATATCGCCCAGCATCGCGAAGCTCGCCGAAACGCCGCCCATGGTGGGATCGGTCAATACGGAGATAAACGGGATGCCGCGTTTGCTCAAACGGGCCAGTGCCGTGCTGGTTTTTGCCATCTGCATCAGAGAGAACAGACCTTCCTGCATACGCGCGCCGCCGCTGGCCGAGAAACAAACCAGTGGGATCGCATGCTCAAGACAGGTGTTGACGCCACGCACAAAGCGTTCGCCGACCACCGAGCCCATGGAACCGCCCATAAAGCGAAACTCAAATGCGCAGGCCACCAGCGGGATATTTTTGAGCTGGCCTTTGATCACCACCAGCGCGTCCTTTTCGCCGGTGTCTTTTTGCGCCTGGGCAAGACGGTCTTTATAGCGTTTACTGTCGCGAAACTTGAGCGGATCGACGGGCGTTAGCTCGGCGCCGATCTCGTCGCGCGGCTGCTCGTCGAGAAAGCTATTCAGGCGGCGGCGTGCGCCGATACGGATGTGATGGGCGCACTTCGGGCACACGTCCAGATTGCGCTCCAATTCGGCACGGTACAACACGGCGCTGCACGCCTGGCACTTTGTCCAAAGTCCTTCCGGCACGGCCTTTTTGGTGCCTCCACCTTCAGTACGGATACTGGACGGTAGTAATTTTTCAAACCAGCTCATAGTGATATTACCGTCAGTTCATTTATTACTCATACTCTCGCGTTACCGAAGTTAGGCGCAGGCCTTATCCACGGCGTGGCGCATCTGCGTCAGCAGATCCGTGATCTTCGTCACGATGCGCTCATCCTGCCCGGCCAATGCCTCTATGCATTGTACCAAAGCGCTGCCGACGATGACCGCATCGGCCACCGCGGCAACCTGCGCCGCGGATGCGGCGTCCTTGATGCCAAAGCCCACGCCGATGGGAAGTTGCGTGCTCGCGCGGATTTGCGCCAGTTGGGCAGTGATCGTACTCACATCCAGATGCGCCGCGCCGGTCACGCCCTTGATCGAGACATAGTAAATAAACCCGCCGGCCAGTGCGCTGATCTGAGTGATGCGCTGCGCCGAACTGGTCGGGGCGATCAGAAAAATAGGGGCAATAGCGTGCGCCTGCAAGGCTTGCACAAAATCAGCGGCCTCCTCGGGGGGCAGATCGACGGTCAGCACACCATCGACACCGGCCTGCGCCGCGGCCTGCGCAAACTCTTTATAGCCCATCACCTCCACCGGATTAAGATAACCCATCAGCACCACCGGCGTATGATCGTTTTGGGTGCGAAATGCGCGCACCATCTCCAGCACCTGACGCAGATTGACGTGGTGTTTGAGCGCTCGCTCGCTGGCGCGCTGAATGACCGGCCCGTCGGCCATGGGGTCGGAAAACGGCACGCCCAGTTCGACAATATCGGCGCCGGCGGCCACCATCGCGTGCATGAGCGGCACGGTGATGCCGGGGTGCGGGTCACCGGCGGTAATAAAGGGAATCAAGCCCTTGCGGCCTTGTGCGCGCAGTTTTGCAAAACAAGCGGGGATGCGATTTGGCGCGGGCGTTTGCACCTGTTCCCGCACGCTCTCCTGCTGTGCGCTGTTCATACCTTGATACCTTCGCGTCCCGCTACGGTATGGATATCCTTATCGCCGCGCCCGGAAAGATTGACGATGATGATCTTGTCCGGCCCCAAAGTCGGCGCGAGCTTGCTTGCATAGGCCAGGGCGTGACTCGATTCCAGGGCGGGCATGATGCCCTCGATACGCGTGAGGTCGTGAAAGGCCTGCAAGGCCTCGTCATCGCTGATGCCGACATAGTGCGCCCGGCCGGTATCTTTGAGCCAGGCGTGTTCGGGACCGACGCCGGGATAGTCGAGCCCGGCCGAAATAGAGTGGGTTTCTATGATCTGGCCGTCGTCGTCTTCGATAAGATAAGTACGATTACCGTGCAACACGCCGGGACGACCCTTGCACAATGTCGCTGCGTGGCGTTCGGTGTCCATGCCGTCACCCGCCGCCTCCACGCCCACCAGGGCGACGCCGGTATCGGCAAGAAAGGGGTGAAACAGGCCGATCGCATTAGAGCCGCCGCCCACGCAGGCGATCAATACATCGGGCAGGCGCCCCGCCTGCTGCAAAATTTGCACGCGCGCCTCGCGTCCGATGATGGCCTGAAAATCGCGCACCATCATGGGATAAGGGTGCGGGCCGGCGACCGTGCCGATGATATAAAAGGTGTTGTCGATGTGCGTGACCCAGTCGCGCATGGCCTCGTTCAGGGCGTCCTTGAGGGTCTTGGAACCGGACTCGACCGGCACGACCGTGGCACCGAGCAGTTTCATGCGGTAAACGTTCAGCGCCTGGCGCCGGATGTCTTCCGAGCCCATGTACACGACACATTCCAGCCCCAGACGCGCGGCTACCGTGGCGGTCGCGACACCGTGCTGGCCCGCGCCGGTCTCGGCGATGATGCGCGTCTTGCCCATACGCTCCGCGAGCAAGGCCTGGCCGACCGTGTTATTCACCTTATGCGCGCCGGTATGATTGAGGTCTTCGCGCTTGAGATAAATCTGCGCGCCGCCCAGTTGTTTACTCCAACGCTTGGCCAGATAGAGCGGCGACGGGCGCCCCACATAATGGCTCAGGTCTTTATCCAGTTCCGCGAGAAAGTCCGGATCCCGGCGGTATTTTTCGTAGGCAAGGCGCAATTCTTCGAGCGGGCCCATCAGGGTCTCCGCGACGAAGCGGCCGCCGTAGGGACCGAAGTGGCCGTTCGCATCGGGCAGGCTGGTCAGCTCGGCGATGCCGGACATGGCGCTAGGATTCAACACTATTTACACCTCTTATAAATGCGGCAATCTTTGCGGCATCTTTGATGCCTTTTGCGGACTCCACCCCGCCGCTGACATCCACGGCGTAGGGTTGGGTTTGGCGTATCGCCTCTGCGACATTTTCCGGGGTAAGCCCGCCAGCCAGGATCAACGGCCGGGCTAGACGGGTCGGCACGCGCGACCACTCGAATGTTTGTCCCGTACCGCCCGGTTTTTTTGCATCATAACTGTCGAGCAAGAGACCGGCGGCATCGGGATAATTGCGTGCCTGGGCCTGTACATCCACGCCCTCGCGCATGACGATGGTCTTGATGTACGGTCGCCCGTAAACCCTGCACGCATCCGCCGGCTCGTCTCCGTGAAACTGCAAAACATCGATGCGGACGTCTGCCAGGATCGCCCGGACGGCTGCCGGTGCGGCATTGACAAACAGGCCGACGACCGTGACGAAGGCGGGTAAGTCTTTAACTATCAGCGCCGCCTGCGCGGCAGTGACCGCACGCGGACTCTGCGGGTAAAACACCAGACCGATGGCGTCGCCCCCCTGAGCGGCAACGGCAGCGGCGTCCTGGGGGCGGGTAATGCCGCAAATTTTAACCCGTGTGCGCATGCGAGGGAACTCACTTACCGGTTGCATAGATTAACAGAGCAGGGAGGTGGGGAGAAGGCGCGGAATGGCGAAGTGTTCCGGGTAATCGACCGCCACCAGGGTCAAGCCCGACGGGGCCGCGGTCACACCCCCCAAGGTTCGGTCACGCGCGCGCAACACCTCCAAGGACCAGTCTGTACCGCGCTCGCCGGCGCCTATGGTCATGAGCACGCCGGCAATATTACGCACCATGTGCTGCAGAAAGGCATTTGCCGTAATATCGATGACGATCAATTCCGCCTGGCGCGTGACCTCCAGGCGGCGCAGCTCGCGCACCGGGTTCTTGGCCTGGCAGGAGACGGCCCGGTACGAGGAAAAATCGTGCGTGCCGACCAAATGGCGCGCCGCCGCCGCCATGCGTTCGACATCGAGCGGGCGATAATCCCAGCTTACGCGGGTGTGCGATAAGGCCGGGCGCACGGCGCGATTGAAGATCACGTAACGGTAGTGGCGCGCGGTAGCGGAAAAGCGCGCATGAAAGTCTGCGCCGACTTCCTGCGCCCAGGTAATGCTGATGTCCTTGGGCAGATTGGCATTGGCACCGAACACCCACGAGCGCATGCTGCGCACCACCCCGGTATCAAAGTGGATGACCTGGCCGGAGGCATGCACGCCGCTGTCGGTGCGCCCGGCGGTAATAACGCGCACCGGTGCAGCGGCTACTTTTGCCAAGGCTTGCTCTACACAATCCTGCACCGTGCGCACGCCATCCTGGATCTGCCAGCCGCAAAAACCGGCACCGTCGTATTCAATGCCCAAGGCAATTCTCATGGATAAACGCGCTTATATGCCGATGAATGTGCGGGACGCTATCTTGCTGCAGCGATCAACCCAAGCACAAGGGTTCACCCGGATTTAACTTGGCAATAGCGAGTTCAGCCCCGCCTGGCCTAGCCACAAGATGCCCGCCAGCAGTAAGGGGTATAGCCATTGGTAGATGGGAGGATGGCCATAATCCGGCACCTCGATTACCGGGCAAGGAGCGTATTCGGCACGCGCCAATGCCCCTTGAAATAAATCCGCTGCGACCGCGCCGATAGCGGCGATGGGATGCGCAAGATCCGCGCGCGCCGGCGTGCGCTGCCTGAGCAAATGCTGCGCGTCTGCCACAGTCTCCAGGGTAAGCGCTATGCGCACGGCGAGCCGGTCGGCCTCGACACCTATCCAGCGCAGGGGCCACGCCAGCCATTGGATGGCGGCTATCAATTGCGCGCGCGGCGTGGTGCATAGCAGCAGGCTCACCGCCACGACCAGCATAACCAGCAAACTGATGCGCAACAGACCGGCCTGGATGCCTTCCAGGCTTGGGCCATAGGGAAACAGCAGAGGCTGACCTGGCGTAAACCAGAAGTAAATGACCAGTAACGACAAAAAGAGCCAGCGCATGCGGCGCAGTATGGGCCAAGCCATAGGAAAAATTCGGGCATGCAGGATGTGGGTTGTAGCTGCCAGGATGACGCCGGCAACCAATAATTCACCGAGGCCACCCAGCGACAGGCCAGCTGCCAGGATCAAAAAACCGCTAATCCGTATTACCGGATGAAGAGCCTGCTTGGATGACAAGGCATTAACCTACTCGCTGTATCAGCTCTTGGGCCTGCTGCCTTTGGCCCTCATCGCCTTCCTTCATCACCTCATCAAGGATGCTTTGCGCACCTTCGGGATCGCCCATTTCAATATAGGCACGCGCCAGTTCCAGCTTGGTGGTAACCTCGTCGCTATTTATGAGTAGACTGGCGTCGAAATCCAAACCGTCCGCGATGAGGTCGTCCTCCTCGGGTAGCAATTCTGCATTAGCCTTGGCCAATAGATCGGCCTCCTTTTCAAGGTCTAAATCAAACTTGTAGTCAAAGTCGTAGGAGGTGGTTTCAATGGGTGCCGGGGCAGGCTCTGTCGGTGTCACGTCATCCAGGGTGGGCTGCCATTCTGCCGGACCGGATTTCTCGTTCGCTTCGGTCTCCAGGCTATAGGAGGCCGGGGTAAAATCCCAATCGCCCAAATCTGCCTTGGGCTTTTGATTGGCCTGATCAGTATCGAAGCCCGTCCCGGCCTGGGCAAAACCGGATTCAAATTCGAGTAAGTTATCGACCCCCGGTGCAGGTTCGCGCTGCCAGGAGTTGGTGTCCTCCACAAACTCCTCGGGGACGACCTGTGCGGCAAAATCCGAGGCCGGAAGGGCGTCGCTTGCCATTTTAAATTCGGGTAGCTCGGCCGGCTCATCCATATAGCTTGCGTAAGTTTCCCGACTTGGGCCATCGGCGGCGAATAAGGGGTGGTCGGGGCAAACCTCGCGGCCCATAGCAACCACTTTATCCCATACGGGCCCGCCCCTGCCGGCCAAGTCGGCATAAAGTGCCTCGGCCTGTACGGCAAAGGCATGTCTGCTGTTGGTTAGGCGATAGATATCCAACAGCTTGAGTTGAACTTGATGGCGGTCGTCAGGATTGCCCAAGGCTTGCTCGAATCGATCCTCGTTATGCGGCGGCAACTCGTCAGTAACGACTACTTCGGGACTCTCGGCCTGCCCTTGCATAGATTCCGTAGGAGCGGCTAGCAGCGCGGCCATCGCAAGTGCGGCTTTATCGCGCGACGAATTGACCGGCGGCGGAACTGCCTCAATCACTTGGTTATTGCTGCTGCGTCGGCGCCGTCTGAGCAACAGTAAACCGCCAATCAGCAACAAAATGCCCAGCCCGATAGCGGCCTGCAGCATGGGCTTTTGTTTTACTTCATCCATGGTGTTGCGTAGCCAGGCAACTGCACGCTCAAGCAGCGTTAACATCCGATCGCTTAAGGAAGGCGCGGGTAAGGCAGCCGTCGATGCAAGCTGATCCCGAGACTCTGCTTCGGTCGGTTTGGCGGGAGACTCCGCGGCATTGCCACCTTTAAGCTCGACCATCGACTTCTGTAATGCGGCCAATTCGTCATTCTTGAGCGTAATCAAGCGCTGTGTCGAAGCCGTCTGTGTCTCCAGTTCCGCCAAACGCGAGCTTAATTCCTCATTCTCAAGGCGCTTCGCCTCTAAACTCTCGTTGGCCAGCGCCATGTCTTTGCGCAGCCTGTCAAGCTCCGAGCCTTGGGCCGCGCCGGGTGGGCTTGCAGCTTGCGTTAGGGGTGTAGCCGGCATGGTTTCCGGTTGGGTTACCGTTTCAGGCTTTTTCTCGACCATCCCTTGCTCCTGATTAGGGGAACTTGTCCCCTGGAACGGGGTATCGGTGGCCGGTACGAGCTTTAATTGGGCATTCGATTCCGCTGCGGCATCCGTTGGGGCGCCAGGCACCGTTGGCGCGGGCTCCGATGCAGTGGCCAACGTGGGCGCCGGAGTGCTTGGCGGCGGCGCTGTCTTTACGGCAATACGGTGTTGACGGTCTTTCCAATGCTCGCTCTGCTGCTTGACCAGGCTGCGCGCCTCTTCCTGGCTCAAGGCGGTGATTTCAATTGGCGCAGGGACGCGCAAGTTATAGCCCGACTTCAGGGTGTTGATATTATTGTCGAGGAAGGCGTCGGGATTGGCCTTGATCAAGGCCAGCATCATTTGATTTACATCGACTGAACCATCTGCGGGGAGCAAGCTTTTTGCGATACTCCATAGCCCTTCCCCGGCCCGGGTCGGACCGTAGCTCGAGGTCCGTGTTGCGCTGTCGGTCTGGACTGAGGACTGAGGTGTTGAGGATACCGGCGCAGCGTCGGCCTGTTCCTGTTTCGCAGGCCTGGGTTCGAATAGGGATTGGGACTTCGGTGGCGGCCGCACTGTATTCGTGGCGCTGACGATTGGGGCTTGCGCGGTCGGCGCATTGATGGCCAGTTCCGGGGCAGGATCCAGGAGCACGGTGTATTCGCGCAGCATATGCCCAGACGCCCAGTTGACTTCGATGAGGTAATTTAAAAACGGCTCGCGCACCGGATCTTGCGTAAAGACGTGCAGGTAGGGTTTGCCGCCGGACTTCTTTTTAACCTCGAACTGCAATTGGGTAAGAATGGAAGGTCGGGCGATACCCGCTTGATCAAAGGCGCTGCTGGATGCCAAGGCCACGGTTAAGCTGTCAAGCTCGTCGGCGCCTGCCGAGCGCAACTCGATTTCGGCGTCTAGCGGTTGATTGAGCGCCGAGTGCACATTCATGTCGCCCAGGCCCAGCGCCAGGGCATTCAGGGGAGCGACCAGTATAAGCAACGACAGCAAGCGGACGCTCGCATAGCGCCGCATGCAATTTTTATAGCTTCTTAAAGGCCGACTATACAATGTGCTCCCCCTATACAGACCGCTGGAAAGGCACATCCCTAGCCTTTTCAATTATGCTAAGGAATCTCTGATTTATTCAGAGATTCCTGAATGCACATTCATGTGCATCACCCTACGGGGCCCCTGTGGGGTGCGCTTCGCCGCTCCTGCCGAAGCATCCCGTGGCACAGGGAAGAGCGCAGCGAAGGGTCCTGCCGCCATTTTTCAATCAAGAGATTGAAAAATGAAGAAAAGGAAAAATCACATTTTTCCTTTTTGCCGGGCAGGAAGCCCCAATGCCGCGAACGCATGGATGCGTAGGAGCGGCCGCCTCTGAAAATTCCATGGATGGAATTATTCAGAGCTCCTTAAGACAAAACCAAATAAAGCAAAATCTACGCCAAGCCCGACGACCCAATGATATTCAATTGGGTAAAATTCAAAATAATCTCGGCGCGTTTCGGCGTACGCTGGTTAAAAATGCGGAAAACACTTGAGCAATAGCGCCTAAACCGGTCTTATAAATACTCTTTTATCAGAATTTCTGCAATCTGGATACTATTTAAGGCCGCGCCTTTGCGCACGTTATCGGCTACTATCCAAAGGTTCAGGCCGCGCGGGTGCGAGATATCCTCGCGGATACGGCCCACGAAGACCGCATCGTTGCCCGCCGATTCGGTGACGGGGGTTGGATATCCGCCGGGGATGCGTTCGTCGTAAACCACCACGCCGGGCGCCTTGCTGAGCAGTTCGGTCGCCTGCTGTGCCGTTATCTTGGAGCCGGTTTCGATATGCACGGCCTCCGAATGACCGTAAAACACGGGCACGCGCACAGCGG
>JBDSTW010000114.1:0-3473 GCA_039928055.1 Gammaproteobacteria bacterium
CATTCACCTTATCCACCGTTTCGATAGGGTAAGGAGGGCGCCAGTGCAGGCCGGGGCCGGTGGTGCCGGCATAGTTGCCGAAGCGCAGTAATACGCCGCGCTCGGCGGAGTCGATGATATAAATGCCGGATAGCACCCATAAAACAAGGAGAACAGCAGCGATAATGATGGCCCCGGAACCCGACTTGCCATTCGACCTATCGGTGCGCCGGGGGCCATTGCCGCCGAACAGCGATCTGAATTGCTGCTGGAGCTTGCGCAGCATTTCATCAAGATCAGGCGGACCCTGCTCGTTGCCCTTGCGACTACCCCAAGGGTCTTTGCTGCCGTTGCCACCCGGTTCATTCCAAGCCATCAGTAACTCCATCGGTTAAGTGGTACTCAAACTGCATCCCGTAAAAATACACATCCTGAGGTTCAACACGGAAAGACTCCGCATAAGGGCTTACGCCCAGCGTGGCCAACCGGGATATATGATACTGCACAATGAAAGACGGCACTAAGCTTTGGATGCGTTTAAATTCAAATCACTTCCTGGCCTGTTATGTGGTTGCACGGCGTGAGCGATACGCATGAACGACGGAATGAGTAAACGGCAATTATATTTGATTTGTGCGTTATTTTATTGCTGTTGCGCCTTACTCGCAAGAAATTCTCCAGGCGTAAATTCTAAGGAATCTCTGATTAAATCAGAGATTCCTGCGGCACAAGGATGTGCCGCCATTTTTTAATCACGTAAGCGATTGAAAAATGAAGAAAAGAAAAAATCACATTTTTGCTTTTCGTCTCTGAAAATTCCATGGATGGAATTATTCAGAGTTTCCCTAAGGGCTCACGACCATGTCGGCTGCTTCACGCAGAGATTCAAGGCTATTAGGCTGGAGTTCCACCTCAAGTATCCATCCGCCTTCCGCGCTGAGACTCTCCTCGCGCACCGCGCCCAGACTGAATAACTTGGCGCGCAGACGCCCTGCCGTGGGTGGCAGGCGTAGGCTCTGGCGCAGCGGCTGCCTGATACTATTCCCCTTCGCGTACCCGCTATCGCTAAAATCAAGGCTGAGCCCGGCGTGATATTCCTGCAGGTATTCGGCTAGCGCCGTGTGCAACAGATCAATCCCGGTGCCGCTCACAGCGGATAGCCACACACGCTGCACGCGGCCTTGCTCATCGCGCTCCAGGCGCGGCTTGCCGCCCTCGAGCAAATCAATCTTGTTATAAATCTCGATTTGATGGATGGCATCGGCGCCGATTTCCTTGAGTACGCGATTGACCTGTTCCACATTGACGTGGCGGTTTTCATCCTGCGCGTCAATGACGTGTAACAGCAGATTGGCCTGCCGCGTCTCCTCCAGGGTTGAACGAAACGCCGCCACCAGATCGTGCGGCAAATGACGTATGAATCCCACCGTATCGGCGAGGATCACACTCTGGGCGTTCGGCAACTCAACGCGGCGCAGCGTGGGATCGAGCGTGGCGAATAATTGATTGGCCGCATACACGCTGGATCCGGTGAGCCGATTAAACAGCGTGGATTTTCCCGTGTTCGTATAGCCGACCAGGGAGGCCGTGAACAAAGAGGCCTTGGTCCTGGATTTTCTGCCTTGATCACGCTGGGTGCGCACCTTTTCCAGGCGTTTATTGATTTGCTTGATGCGCGCACCGATCAGGCGACGATCGGTTTCCAACTGGGTTTCACACGGTCCGCGCAGGCCAATACCGCCCTTTTGGCGCTCCAAGTGCGTCCAGCCGCGCACCAGACGCGTGGACAGATGCTGTAACTGCGCGAGCTCTACCTGCAGCTTGCCCTCGTAGGTGCTGGCGCGCTGCGCGAAGATATCGAGTATGAGGCCGGTGCGATCCAGCACGCGGCATTGCAGGAGCCGCTCCAGGTTGCGTTCCTGAGCCGGTGACAGGGCGTGATTGAACAGCACGACCTGAGCCTGCTCGCGCTGTACCGCGGCAAGGATTTCGTCGGCCTTGCCGGTGCCTACAAAATACTTGGGGTCGGGTTTTGAGCGTGTGCCTGTGACTATAGCGGCAACGCTGACGCCGGCTGAGCGGGCAAGCTCCTGTAATTCTGCGAGGTCTTCGCGATCGCCCTCGGTGTGTAAGTCGACATGGACGAGAACAGCACATTCGGCGCTGGAGGGGCGCTCAAACAATCAAAAAACCCCATAGACCGCTCAGGGTGTGCTTACTCGTTACCAAGGTCTGGTACGGTATCGTCCGTAGCGGGCAGCTTTATGTTGCGCGCCGGGACGACGGTGGAAATAGCATGTTTATATACCATTTGACTCACAGTGTTTTTCAGCAATACGACAAATTGATCAAACGACTCTATTTGGCCCTGCAATTTGATTCCATTGACCAAATAAATCGAAACCGGCACTCCTTCCTTGCGCAACGTGTTTAGGAACGGGTCTTGAAGTGATTTCCCTTTAGTCATAATTCATTCTCCTTTTTTTTCATTATTAGAACCGAGAGTCAACTGGCGCTCGCTATCCGGCTAAAGGTTACTTACTTACCTTTACTACTGGCGCGCTGAAAGTGCGTTGGCACAAAACTTCGTAACGGTATTGAAAACATCTTTATCGAGACTGTCGAACCAGACGGCATCCGGCTCGCTGCGCAACCAGGTGAATTGGCGTTTAGCTAACTGACGTGTTGCTATAATAGCGCTTTTCGCCATTTCCTCGCAATTGGTTTTACCCACCAGATGACCCCACGCTTGGCGGTAGCCCACGGCCCGTAGCGCCGGGGTTTCCTCGTCCAAATCGCCCCTGCGCCGCAGGCCCTCGACCTCCTCCAGGAAGCCCTGCTCCAGCATGGCTGAAAACCGCCGTGCGATGCGGTCATGCAATACCGCCCGGTCACTGGGTACTACGATCAGCTTCAGCACGGGCTTATCCCAAGTTTCGGCAGTGTTCTGAGCATAAAGTTCAGTTGCCGTGCGGCTAGTTAACTCATACACCTCCAGTGCGCGCTGGATGCGCTGCGGGTCATTGCGGTGAATGCGCCGCGCTGCCACCGGGTCGATGCCGGCCAGACGCTCATGCAAAGCCGCCCAGCCGATTTCCTGCGCCTGCGCATCGAGGCGCGCACGAAGCGCTGTGTCCGCCGACGGCAACACGGAGAGCCCTCGCTGTAAAGCCCGGAAATAGAGCATGGTGCCGCCGACCAACAGGGGACTCCTGCCGTGCGCGCGGATCTCGTCCATCTCGCGCAGGGCGTCGAGGCGAAACTGCGCGGCGGAATACGTATCCGCCGGGTCGCGAATGTCGATAAGGCGATGCGTGATGCGCCGACGCAATTCCTGGCTGGGCTTGGCGGTGCCGATGTCCATGCCGCGGTAGACCATGGCCGAATCCACGCTGATGATATCGCAGGGTAGGTGTGCGCACAGTTCAACGGCGAGGTCGGTCTTGCCGGAGGCCGTGGGGCCCATGAGAAAGATTGCGGAGGGATTCGACATG
>JBDSTW010000115.1:0-3188 GCA_039928055.1 Gammaproteobacteria bacterium
GGGCGCGGTATTGCTCAATGGGCAACCGATCAACGGCCCCGGCCCGGAGCGCGGCATGGTGTTTCAGGATTACAGCCTCTATCCCTGGCTCACCGTGATGGAGAACGTGCGTTTTTGCCGGCAGCTCAAAGTTCATCGCGAGCGGAGCAGCACGCTCAGGGAGATGCACGCGGCGATCGGCCGATCTTATGCCTTGCTGGAGTTGATGGGTCTGCTGGAGCGGAAGGACGCTTATCCCAATCAGCTCTCCGGCGGGATGCGTCAACGCGTTGCCATTGCGCGCGCGCTCATGCCGAAGCCGCAGGTGTTGCTGATGGATGAGCCGTTCGGCGCGCTCGACGCACAGACGCGCGAGGTGATGCATGATCTCATCCTGCATCTTTTCAACAAGGAGCACAGCACGATTTTGTTTGTTACGCATGATGTCGAGGAGGCAATTTATCTCGGCCATCGCGTAGTGGTGATGGCGCCACACCCCGGACGCATAGACAGCATTCATGCGGTGCCGTTGCCCGCCGCGCGTCATGCCGACATGAAATTGTCGCCGGAATTTTTGATGCTAAAGAAGACGATACTGCAACGTATCCGTACTACGTCGGGTGTTTACACCGATCAAGATGTTTTGCAACGTTTGACCGAAGGGGCCCTCTGATTATGCCAGAGGATCCCGCGACACAGGGACGTGTCGCCATTTTCGATGGCGTTAAGCCATTGAAAATGAAGGGGAGTGCCCTTAATAATCTTAGGGCACATTTTTCACTTTCCGTGCTCCGGGAAGTCCAGTATGGACTTATTCGGAGCTTACGAAACAGAATCCTTCACCCATTAACAGGAGAATCAAGATGCGTCTTCCAAAATCGGACAAGCGCAGCGCCTTTGCCATGAGCGCCAAGGCGCGCGCGCATCATCCGCAATTCGATAAATCCCAACTGCAAGGTTGGAAGATGGCGCACAAGGAAGCGGAGCTTCCCCACAGCGGTTGGGATGCGGAAGAGAAGCGTTGCCTGGCTATGGGCCTGCAAGGGGCGGACAGCATCCAGGATAAATCCATACCGACCTTTGCGCGCGGGGAATTGCCGCACTTTGCGGGCATCAACACCTTCATGAAAGCGCCTTATATAGAAGATGCGAGGGACGTCGGCAAGTTCGATGTCGCCGTGCTGGGCGTGCCTTTCGATGGCGGCACCACCTATCGCCCCGGCACGCGTTTCGGACCGCAAGGCATACGCCGTATTTCCGCGCTTTATACGCCTTACAACTATGAGCTGGGCGTGGACCTGCGCGAGCAGATGACCTTGTGTGATATCGGCGATGTGTTCACCATTCCGGCCAACATCGAAAAGACCTTCGATCAGATATCGAAGGCCACCGCGCACGTGTTCGCGAGCGGCGCCATGCCGATTATCCTGGGCGGGGATCACTCGATCGGTTTTGCCACCGTGCGCGGCATCGCCAGCCAGACGGATAAAAAGATCGGCATCATTCATTTTGATCGTCACGCGGACATCCAGGAAAAAGATCTGGATGAACGCATGCACACCACGCCCTGGTTTCATGCGACCAATCTGCCCAATGTCCCCGCCACCAATCTGGTGCAGATCGGCATCGGCGGCTGGCAGGTGCCGCGTCAGGCGGTGAAAGAGGCCGTCAAGCGTGATACCACCATCATTACCATGTACGACGTGGAACGGCTGGGCCTCGACAAGGTCGTCGAGATCGCCCTAGAGACGGCCTGGAAGGGCGCCGATGCGGTGTACCTCAGCTTTGATATAGACTCGGTGGATGCGGGCTTCGTGCCGGGTACGGGTTGGCCAGAGCCGGGTGGATTTTTACCGCGCGAGATATTGTATCTGCTGGGGCAGGTGGCGAAGGAAGGGATTTGCGGCATGGAGGTCGTCGAGGTTTCGCCGCCTTATGACATCTCGGACATCACCTCGCTCATGGCGCTGCGCGGGATTGTGGATGTATTGGGGTCGGTAGTGGCGCACGGCAAGATGGGCGCGCACCGCAAGATCATTCGTGGTTGGAGTTGAACTTAATGCTTCTTTTAACGCGAAGACGCAAAGACGCCAAATACGTAAAAATTTATGTTGGTTCGCTTTGCGTTGAGTATTAATCCAACTTGATTAGATAACGGAGTGCAGATATGAACAGACGATGGATGTTATTAAGCGTTGTATTATTATCGTTTACTCAAAGCGCCTTCGCGCACACTTCCGGCGCGGAGGGTGCGAGTTTTTATCAAGGATTTATCCATCCGCTCCTGGGTCTCGATCATCTGCTGGCGATGCTCGCGGTCGGCATCTGGGCGGCGCAAATCGGCGGACGCGCGCGGTGGCTGGTACCAGCCGCCTTTCTAGCGCTGTTGGCGCTGGGGGGCGGGATAGGCATGCTGGGTTGGCCGTTGCCGCAGGTCGAGCTGGGCATCGTCGGATCGGTGGTCGTGTTCGGTCTGCTCATCGCCGGCGCCGCGAAAATGCCGCTCTGGCTAAGTATGGGTGTTGCCGGTCTGTTCGCCCTGTTTCATGGCCACGCGCACGGCGCCGAAATGCCGCAGGCGGCCACGCCCTGGCTCTATGCCTTGGGATTTTTACTGACCACAGTAATTCTTCATGGACTGGGTGTCATCGTGGGCACGGCCAATCAATATCGCTGGCCGGCGCGACTGCTGCGCATCGGGGGTGTAGGCCTGTCAGCGGCAGGGGTTTGGTTGTTGGCGGCAGTGTGAACAACACGGCGCACAGCGCCGAATTGATGGAGCACGAGGGCTGGCGCGCCGAGCTAAGCTTACGGTTTGCACGGGCTAATGGGCGTACGGTGCTCGCCGCCCGCCGTCATCAAGGGCCGTTGCAGATACAGCGGGCATTTTATCCGGAACCAGGCGGTGTCTGTCATGCTTATATCCTGCATCCGCCCGGGGGGGTGGTGGCGGGGGATAGTTTGGCGATTGAAGTGAGAGTGGACGAGCGCGCGCAGACCTTGCTGACCACACCCGCCGCCGGTAAGTTTTATCGCAGCACCGGGCGGAGCGCAACGGCGAGACAGGTGTTAATAGTCTCTGCCGGAGCGGAACTGGAATGGTTTCCGCAGGAGAATATTGTATTTCAAGGCGCGCGCGTGGCGATGACCACGCGCATTGACCTTGCGGCGGACGGCGCATTCATGGGTTGGGAGATACTCTGCCTGGG
>JBDSTW010000116.1:0-9103 GCA_039928055.1 Gammaproteobacteria bacterium
CACGTTTCCATTCTTGATTTTTTCACCGATACGCAATGGACGCCGCTGTTCGCCGACGCCCATTACGGGATAATGCCCTTGATGGCGGGCACGCTCGTGACCACGGGCATCGCCCTGCTGGTGGCGATTCCGCTCGGCACCATTATTGCCATTTATCTCAGCGAATACGCCCCGCACAAGGTGCGCGAGATCGTCAAACCCTTGCTTGAACTGCTCAGCGCCGTGCCGACCGTGGTGTACGGCTATTTCGCGCTGCTGTTCGTGACACCTTTGCTGCAAATGATCATCCCCGGCCTGCCCGGTTTTAATATGCTGAGCGCCGGCCTTGTGATCGGCGTAATGATTATTCCCTACGTGAGTTCGGTGAGCGAGGACGCGATACGCGCCGTGCCCATGCACATCCGCGAAGGCTCTTACGCGATGGGTGCGACGCGCCTGCGCACATCGCTGAGCGTGGTGATTCCTTCCGCATTCTCGGGCATTGCGGCGGCGTATGTGCTCGGCATCTCGCGCGCTATCGGCGAGACCATGGTCGTGGCGATTGCCGCCGGCCTGCAGCCCAATCTCACCTGGAACCCGACCGAGCCCGCCAGCACGATTACCGCTTATATCGTACAGGTGAGCCTGGGCGATTTGCCGCACGGCAGTATCGGTTACCAGACTATTTTTGCGGCGGGCCTTACGCTGTTGCTGATGACACTGTTCTTTAATATCGCCGGTCATATCCTGAGAAAGCGCTTCCGGGAGGTCTACTAATGGATGACGCAACTACCGGGGGCTTAAGACTCAGCGGCAAGAAGGGCGGGGTTGACGTGAAGGCCGTGATCGCGCGCCAAAAGACCTGGGATGCCATGTTCGTCGTGCTGGGGCTGATGGCCATGCTGATTGCCCTGGTCACACTTGCCGCGTTGATCATAAACTTGGCCATTGATGGTGTGCCGCGTCTGTCCTGGCACTTTTTCACCAATTTCCCGTCGCGCTTCGCAGAAAAAGCCGGCATTCTCTCGGCGTGGGTGGGCACGACCCTGGTGATGCTGGTGACGGCGGTGAGCGCTGTGCCGATGGGCGTTGCGGCAGGGATTTATTTAGAGGAATACGCGCCGAAAAACTGGGTAACGGACATCATCGAGATCAACATCGCCAACCTCGCCGGTGTGCCATCCATCGTGTACGGCCTCATGGCCCTGGGGCTGTTCGTCTACCAGCTGGGCTTCGGCCAGAGCATTCTGACGGCCGGCCTGACGCTCGCGCTGCTGATCCTGCCCATCGTGATCATCTCCACGCGCGAGGCGGTGCGCTCCATCCCCAGCACCATCCGTGAGGCTTCTTACGCCTTGGGGGCAACCCCGTGGCAAACCGTTAAAGACCATGTGTTACCGTACTCCCTCGGCGGCATCCTGACCGGCATGATTATCGCCCTGTCGCGCGCCATCGGCGAGACTGCACCGCTCATCGCCATCGGTGCGCTGACCTTTATCGCCTTCCTGCCCGAGGCGCCGATTACAACAGAACCGCCGTTTGTTTCTTTCGAATGGCTCACGGCTCCGTACACCGTAATGCCCATTCAGATGTTCAACTGGACCTCGCGCCCGCAGGCGGAGTTTCATTTTAATGCCGCCGCCGCCGGTTTGGTGCTGATGGCGATGGTGCTGGTGATGAACGGTCTGGCCATTTATATCCGTTATCGATTCCGCAAACGCATCAAGTGGTAAAACAGGAGCCCGTCATGGATTTGCAGATGAGAAAAGGTTTTTCAAAGCCGCTTATCCTAACAAGCGAACACAGTCCGACCAAACAAAATAAAAAAACGCTGGACACCATCGACAACATGAGCCCGCAAACCCCACCGGTCATGAAGGCCCAGGTCAAGAACCTCAACTTTTATTACGGTGACGTGCAGGCCCTCAAGAATGTCAATCTGGACATTGCCGAGCGGCGTGTGACCGCGCTGATCGGTCCTTCGGGCTGCGGCAAGACGACGTATCTGCGTTGTTTTAACCGCATGCACGATCTTTATCCGGGCAATCGCTACGAGGGAGAGATCATGCTCTTTCCGGACAACGAAAATATACTAAGCCCCAAAGTGGATCCCATTGAAGTGCGCATGCGCATCAGCATGGTGTTTCAGAAACCGAATCCCTTCCCCAAGTCTATCTATGAAAACGTAGCGTATGGCTTGCGCGTGCGCGGCATACGCAAGCGCAGGGAGCTCGACGACAAGGTCGAGCAGGCCCTGAAAGGCGCGGCGCTGTGGGATGAGGTGAAGGATCGCCTGCACAACCTCGCCTTTACCCTGTCGGGCGGACAGCAGCAGCGTCTGTGCATCGCACGTGCACTCGCCACCGATCCGGAGATATTATTATTCGATGAACCTACCTCGGCGCTCGACCCCATCGCCACGGCGCGCATAGAGGAACTGATCGCCGAGTTGAAGGAGCACGTCACGATTATCATCGTGACGCATAATATGCAGCAGGCCGCGCGCGTTTCGGATTACACTGCCTTTATGTATCTAGGCGAAATGGTCGAGTTTGGCGATACCGATGCCATATTTACCAATCCGCGCAAGCAGCAGACCGAAGATTACATTACCGGGCGTTACGGGTAATTGGGAGAGCAACATGAAGCCGAATATTCACACTCACATTTCCCGCCGCTATAACGCGGAGCTGGAGGATATTCGCAACCGCGTGCTCGTGATGGGCGGCCTTGTGGAGCAACAGCTGGTGGACGCGATCACCGCACTCGCCGATGGTGATGCGCAACTTGCCGAGCTGACCATGAACAATGACTACAAGGTCAACTCCATGGAGGTCGCCATCGATGAAGAGTGCAATCAAATCATCGTGCGCCGGCAACCGGCGGCGAGCGATCTGCGCCTGGTAATGGCCGTGATCAAGACCATCACTGACCTCGAGCGTATCGGCGATGAGGCCGAGAAGATTGCGCGCATGGCCATGCACCTGGCCGATATGGAGCGTCCGAAAAACAGTTATCTCGAGATTCAAGCCCTGGGCATACACGTGCGCCAGATGGTGCACGATGCCCTCGACGCCTTTGCGCGCATGGATTCAGAGGCAGCGATGCTGGTGGCTAAAGAGGACGTGCAGGTAGACCGCGAATATGAAAGCATCATGCGCCAATCGATTACCTACATGATGGAAGATCCGCGCACCATCACGCGCGTGCTCGACGTCATCTGGTCCGCGCGCGCACTGGAACGCATCGGCGACCACGCACGCAACATCTGCGAATACGTTATTTATTTAGATAAAGGCAAAGACGTGCGCCATATCAGCCTGGAGCAGATGGAAAAAGAGATTTACGGCTTGAGTTGACGGCTGGCGAAGCGGGGCTGCATGCCGGTCCGTTTGATTAACAGCGAAACGCCACCATATGGTCCGCCTCGATGCGGATGCCGACGAGCTCGCCGATGGCATGATCATGGTGGCTGGGGAACATGGAGAGTATCTTGCTCCCGGTGGGAAGGCGCAACGTGTACATAATCTCCGCGCCCTTAAAGGCCTTATGGATCACCTCGGCGCGCATCGGCGCCGCGTCGTCGTGCACAATGTCATCGGGCCGCATCAAGAGGTCAACCTGCGCGCCCGGCGGCCAATCATAGGCGCGGTTGCCTTTAAAGGTGCCGATCTCGGTCAGCACCGTGTCCGGGGCGACCAGCGTGCCGCGTAAAAAAATGCCCTGGCCGATGAAGTCAGCAATGAAGCGGGTGGCCGGTTCGTGGTAGAGATTGTACGGCGTGTCCCATTGCAAAATCTTGCCTTCGTGCATCACGCCGATCTGATCACTCAGCGCGAAGGCCTCGTGCTGATCGTGCGTGACTAAAATTCCCGTTGCGCCCTGACTTTTCAGGATATCGCGCACCTCAAGGCTGATGCGTTCACGCAGATCCACATCCAGATTGGAAAACGGCTCGTCCATGAGAATTAAGGCAGGCTGTGGCGCCAGCGCACGCGCGAGCGCGACACGCTGTTGCTGACCGCCCGACAACTCATGCGCATACCGCGACCCCAGCCCCTCCAGCCCCACGACCTTCAACATGCGCGCCGTAGTCTGGCGACGCTCGGCGGAGGACATACCGCGCAGTCCGAAGGCGATATTGGCATTGACGTCCATATGCGGAAACAGCGCATAGTCTTGAAAGACCATGCCGAGGTGGCGTTGTTCCGGGGCCAATGTGTAGCCGGGGCGCGCGATGACCTTGCCGCCCAAAACGATCTCACCGCTCACCACCGGCTCGAAACCCGCAATGGCACGCAGTGCGGTGGTCTTGCCGCACCCGCTCGGGCCGAGCAGGCACACCAGCGAACCTTGTTTGACGTGCAGGGAAAGATCGCTTACAGCGGTCAGTGTGCCGTAGCGGCATTCGATATTTTTGAGTTCCAGCAATTGGGTCATGGATTCACGTCATTGCTTTAGGGATATAAAGGATAGCAAATCTTTTTCGGTGCGGGCGGTTTATTATCCCCGCCGGGCGCCCGGCACTAAACGCCAACGGCGGTTCAGGGAATACACCAGCGACAGGGTCACAAATGAAAAGAGCAACAGCCCGATAGAGAGCAGATGCGCCTGCCCGTATTCCATGCTCTCGACGTGATCGTAAATGGCGATGGATAACACCTGCGTTTGACCGGGGATATTGCCGCCGATCATCAACACCACGCCGAATTCGCCGACGGTGTGGGCAAAACCCAGCGTTAGCGCGGTAATAAAGCCGCGCGTGGAGAGCGGCACCGCAACGGTAAAAAAACGCCGCAGCGGTGCGGCGCCCAAGGTACTGGCCGCATCGAGCAGGTTGGTGCTCACGCCCTCGAAGGCGTTTTGCAGTGGCTGCACCACAAACGGCAGAGAATACAGCATGGAGCCGATCACTAAACCGCCAAAGGAGAAGGCCAGGGTATGGCCGCTCAGCGCGAGCCACGGGGCGCCGATGAGGCCGTGCGGCGCGAAGGCAATCAGCAGATAAAACCCCAGCACCGTCGGCGGCAACACCAAGGGCAAGGCAACGATGGCCTCGATCGGAATTTTCAGACGCGAGCATGTGCGCGCCAGCCACCACGCCAGCGGCGTGCCCAGGATCAGCAGACCTAGACTGGTGAGCGCCGCCAGACGCAGCGTGAGCGAAATGGGGTCCCACAAGTCAGAGACTTGGAAAAAATCGCTAGACATGGCCCTGGCGTCAGTTCGGTGGAAAACTCGTCATCGGTAAGCTATTATGCGGATGTGATCGCTAAGTTTAAGAAAATCCCCCCCATTTTACTCCTGGTATTTTTGCAATGCCTGGTTCCGTTGCTGCATGCGCATCCCGATATCGGGGCCGGCGGCAAACAGGGCGTTCACGCCCATATTCTCCATGAGCCGATAGAGCTGTATTGCCTGAGCTCCGAGAGAGAGCCTTGCCCTGAACTGAGAATCGCGGCATTGGATACACCCATTCTCGTCGCTTCGAATGAGCTTTTTCCGCTACTTAATGGGGTTGCGCCTCCATCCGGTTTTGTCTTACCGCAGGGGGAACGGCGTCTCACCCTCAGTGCGGCTGCTGTACCCGACATACACACCATCCGTTTTCCTTTTATCGCCCCGCTCGCTCACGCCCCGCCGCGCTTGTCCTAAGTTCGCTGTTGTTCCCCTATCAGTAAATTAAGTGCCGGCGTCCCGCTGTTTAAGGCGCAGGCTGTGCCGTTGCGTTCAGCATTGAACACTATGCTTGCAGCGCATTTGAGGAGGTAGTATGCGTAGTTTACGCGCAGTTTTTCTGTTGGTGGGCCTGTTGTATGCGCCGTTGTCGAGCGCGGGCGAAGAAATTTTGATGTCCGCGCAACAGGCGGAGGGTTTGAGCATTGTGAGCGCACCCCTTCGGAAACAGGACGCCGCGCTGGGCGTGGGTCTTCCCGCGCAAGTCGTCATCCCCAACAACCAGATGCACATCGTGAGCGCGCCCACGGACGGGTTCGTGCAGATCATGCTGGCGGCGGTGAACGAGGAAGTGAAACGCGGACAGGCGCTGGCGCGCCTGCAAAGTCCCGCGCTCATTGAGGCGCAACGTGCATTTTTGCAGGCAGTGACGCGCGCGCAGTTACAGCGCGACAATCTCAGGCGCGATGAGGAATTGTTCAAGGAAGGCATCATCGCGCAGAGCCGTTACTCAACCACCAAAAACGGATACACCGAGGCCGCCGCCGAATTGGCCGAGCGCGAGCAATTGCTGTCACTGTACGGCATGAGCGTTCCGGCCATCAAGCAATTACGCGACAAGCGCACGCTGACCAGCGCGGTCGAGATCGTATCGCCTATCGCCGGCGTAGTGCTGGAGCAATTGGCGGTGGCGGGGCAACGCACCGAGACCTCGGCGCCGCTTTATAAAGTGGCGAGCCTTTCTCCCTTGTGGTTGGAGGTCGCCGTGCCGCTGTCACGCATCGCGCAGATAAACGAAGGCGGCAAGATCACCGTGCCAGCTCATCAGGCCAGCGGCAAGGTGCTGTCCGTGGGGCGCAACGTGGACAGCGCCAACCAGACGGTGATGGTGCGCGCCGAGGTGACCGAAGGCACAGAACGTCTGCGCCCTGGTCAACATATCGAGGTGGCGATTGCCGCACCCGTTTCTACTACTCAACAATGGGCCGTGGCGAGCCAATCCCTGGTGCGTCAGGACGATAAAGTTTATGTATTCGTGCAAACCGCCAGTGGATTTCGTGTCCAGCCGGTGACCCTGGTCGGCACAGCGGGGGACACCAGCACGATTAACGGCCCATTCAAGGGCGATGAACGCATCGCGGTACGCGGGATGGTGGCCTTGAAGGGCGCGTGGCAGGGATTGGGAGGGGGTGAATAATGCTGGCCCGTCTGGTTGAATTCGCCCTGACCCAGCGCCTGCTGATGTTGTTGCTCATGCTATTGCTGGTGGCGGGCGGTAGCTATGCCTTCAAAGGTTTGCCCATCGACGCCTTTCCCGATGTCTCGTCCACGCAGGTCAAGGTGATTATCAAGGCCCCCGGCATGACGCCGGAGGAGATCGAGGCGCGCATCACCGCGCCCATCGAAGTGGAAATGCTGGGCATCCCGAACAAGAAAATCCTGCGCTCGGTGACCAAATACGGGCTGACCGACATCACGCTGGATTTTGTGGACGGTACCGACATTTACTGGGCGCGGCAGCAGGTGGCGGAGCGCTACAACAATATCGCCGCCGATCTTCCCCCCGGCATTTCCGGCGGCCTCGCGCCGATCACCACGCCACTCGGTGAAATGTTCATGTTCACCATTGTCGGCGGCGATATCAGCCTGATGGAGCGCAGGAGTTTGCTCGATTGGGTGATCCGTCCGGCCTTGCGCACTTTGCCGGGGGTGGCCGATATCAACGCTCTAGGCGGGCTGGTGCGCAGCTTCGAGGTGGTGCCGGACGGCGCAGCCTTGCGCGCGCGCGGTATCGGCCTGGATCAATTGCAAACGGCGCTGGAAACCAACAACCGCAACGACGGCGCAGGCCGTCTCACCGATGGTGAAGAAGTATTACTGGTACGCTCGGACGGTACAATCAAGACCCTGGATGATCTGCGTTCCATCGTCGTCAGCAGCGGCAACGGCACGCCGGTGCGCGTAGCAGACGTGGCCGAGGTGCGCATCGGCAGTCTCACGCGCTACGGCGTGGTGACCAAGGATGGCAAGGGCGAGGCGGTGCAGGGGCTGGTGCTGGGCCTGCGCGGCGCGAATGCGCAGGAAGTGGTAACCGGCGTGCGCGCGAAACTCGCGGAACTCGCCCCCGCGCTCCCCAATGGAGTGAAGATCGAGGTGTTTTATGATCGCGGCAGTCTGGTGGATCGCGCCGTAGGCACGGTTTCCACGGCCCTGCTGGAAGCCATCGTGCTGGTGGTGATTCTGCTTATTCTGTTTCTGGGCAATCTGCGCGCCGCGCTGGTGGTGGCGCTGACCCTGCCGCTGGCGGCGCTGATCACCTTTATCATGATGCGGCTGTTCGGTATGTCGGCCAACTTGATGAGCCTGGGCGGGCTGGCTATCGCCATCGGCATGCTGGCGGACGCGGCCGTGGTCGTCGTGGAAAACATCGTCTCGCACCTTGCCCGTGATTCCAACGCCAACAAGCTGCCACGCCTGCATATCATTTACCGTGCCGTACGGGAAGTAGCTACTCCGGTGCTGGCGGGCATCCTGATTATCATCATCGTGTTCCTGCCCTTACTGACCTTGCAGGGGCTGGAAGGCAAGTTCTTTGTCCCGGTGGCCTTGACCATCGTGTTCGCTCTATCCGGTTCACTGTTGCTCTCGCTTACGATCATCCCTGTGCTCGCGTCCTTCCTGCTGAAAAGTGTTAGGCATGGTGAACCCTGGCTGGTACGCAAGGCGAGCGCGGTATACGAGCCGGTGCTACGCTGGTCCTTAAATCACGTAAAAACCGTCGTGATAGCGGCCTTTCTGGCGTTGGGATTGACCGGCCTTGTGTACACACAACTCGGCAAGACCTTCATGCCGGAAATGGACGAGGGTGATCTCATCGTCGGCATCGAGAAACTGCCTTCCATCAGTCTCGAACAAACCGCCGCGCTGGATTTGAAAATCCATCAGGCGATCATGCGTGAGGTGCCGGAGGTGACCGGCATCGTGGCGCGGGCCGGGGCCGATGAGCTGGGTCTCGATCCGATGGGGCTGAATCAGACCGATACCTATCTACAGACCAAGCCGCGCGACGAATGGCGCGAGCCGGACAAGGAGTGGCTGAAAGATCAACTGCGCAGGGTGCTCAATCAATTGCCCGGCATTTCCTACAGCTTCACCCAGCCGATAGACATGCGCGTGCAGGAGATGATTATCGGCGTGCGCGGCGATATCGCGGTGAAGGTATTCGGGCCGGAGCTCGCCACCCTCAACCGCCTGGCCGCGGAGATCGAGACCGTGCTGAAGACCATCCCCGGCAGTCAGGACGTGTACACGGTGCAGAACGAGGGCGTGCAATATCTCACGGTGGAGATAGACCGTCTCGCCGCCGGACGCATGGGCTTAAGCGTGGATGAGATCGGTGAGGCGCTACGCTCGCAACTGGAAGGCAAGGCCCTGGGCGTGGTGCTGG
>JBDSTW010000117.1:0-9310 GCA_039928055.1 Gammaproteobacteria bacterium
CGCTTTAATAGTTTCATGAGATCGATGACATTATCAGAACGCGGCGCTTCTTCATCCGCATCCGGTTCGCTAATCGTCTGCGCTTGGCCCGCCTTGATCTTTTTTCCTACTAGGGCCATGAGGTCGTCGCGGTAATCGTCGTGATACGACTTAGGATCCCACTCGTCGCTCATGCCCTCGACCAACTGCTCGGCCATAGCGAGTTCCTTCTTCGTTACCCCGATGGCGGAAAGGTCAGTCTCCGGCACGTCATATTCCTTGGGATCGCGCAATTCGTTGGCGAAGCGCAACAACTCCAGCAACAATATATTTCCATGCGGGATGATGGCCGCGACATGCTGGCGCGTATGGATAACGAGTGAGGCTATACCGATTTTGCCGGTTTGGCGCAGCACCTCGCGTAATAAGGCATAGCCTTTTTCACCCTTTTTGCCCGGCGTGAGGTAGTAGGGCTTTTCGAAATAGATGGGATCGATCTCGCTCGCTTGAATAAAGGTGATGATATCCACGGTCTGGGTGGCCTTGACGTTGGCGCGGCGGAAATCCTCATCGCTTAACACCACGTACTGATCCTTCTCGTATTCGTAGCCCTTTACGATTTCTTCCCAAGGTACCTCCTTGCCGGTTTCTTTATTGAAGCGCTTATAGCCTACGGGCGCCATATTGCGGCGATCCAGCAGACTGAACTTCAACTCGTTGGGCTTCTCCCCGGAATACAGGTTGACGGGGATGTTCACCAGCCCGAAGCTGATTGCCCCCTTCCATATCTCTCGTGCCACGCTGCCTCCATGCCTGCTTAAATGGTTCGTTATTTTACGATGTATCCTGTTCCTCACGTACCGCCTTATCGTGGCAATCCCGGCATAGTGGCGGGTATGTAAAGATGATATGCAATTCGCCGCAGGGCTCGCACGGCGTTAATGGAAACCCCCCCACTATATTTGGCAGCCGTCGGCATAACACAGGGGCCGCGAGCAGGACTGCCAATCGTAGGGGCAGATCATAGGTTTTTCCCTAAAAAGGGGCGCATAAACCTCATTCTCATGAGACATCGGTAGCGGTGTTCCGTTCTAATGCGGGAGGGTGAGCTTGACTTTACATAAGGGCCGTAAGGTTTCATAATGGCGCCGTAATGAAGCCATTTGAGGGTTTTTCTATGCCGGTCACGCTTTCCATCAAGAATGTTCCAGATGAACTCGCGCAAGGACTGCGTGAGCGTGCAGCGCGCCATCATCGTTCCATCCAGGGCGAACTGATGAATATCCTGGAAGAGAGTGTTACCCAAGGCCATATCTTATCAGCTAAAGAATTGCTAAGCAGGGTAAGATCGTATAGCGTGAATACGCCGGATGAATCGATTTCAATGATCCGCTCAGATCGTGATACCCGTTAAGGTTATTGATGCGTCGGCGCTTGCAGCAATTACATTCGGTGAGCCCACTGCCGATGCTGTAGCAATTGCACTTGAGGAAGGGCGGCTGGTAGCGCCGCCTTTAATCCGCTATGAAATGGCGAGCATTTGTTGTAAGAAATTAAAACTCTATCCTGAGCAACGCAAGGGAATACTCGCTGCCTATCAGGATACGTATAGATTCGGCATTGAATTGATTGAGGTGGATTTCCAGGCGCTGATTATCATTGCCGAGCAAGCCCGTATTACCGTTTATGATGCCGCTTATCTTTGGCTTGCCAAGGCCTTATCTGCCGAACTCATAACGCTGGATAATCAATTGATCCGGGCTTGTAAAGCCGTAAGGCAGCAATTCTAAAACCAGTTTATTCAACAAGTTCAGCCAGTGGGTTAAGATTCTTCGCGGAGTTTATCCTTGAGCGAAGCGAAGGGCTCAGAATGACCAAACCCAATTAAATCTATTTATGTTGAGTCCTATTAAAAAGCCCAGCCATGCCCGCTAGCCTCTGCCCATCTATCTGGCCGTCCGCCATCCTGCATGTCGACATGAATGCCTTTTTTGCCTCGGTCGAGCAGCGTGATTTTCCCGAATTGCGCGGCCGGCCGGTGGCGGTGACCAATGGCGAGCAGGGCACGACGATCATCACCTGTTCGTATGAGGCGCGCGCCTTTGGCGTGCATACCGGCATGCGCCTGTGCGAGGCGCGGCTGCTGTGCCCGGGCATTGTGCAGCGCCCGGCGCGCCCCCAGGTATATGCCGCTATTTCCACA
Source organism: Gammaproteobacteria bacterium (assembly GCA_039928055.1). GTDB lineage: Bacteria > Pseudomonadota > Gammaproteobacteria > SURF-13 > SURF-13 > JBDSTW01. The sequence continues at coordinate 2,183 of JBDSTW010000117.1, forward strand.
GCCATTATGCTGGCCTTGCACGATGTCAGCCCGGACGTCGAGGTGTTTTCCGTGGACGAGGCCTTCCTGGATCTGACGCATTGCCAGAGCTTGCACGGTAGTCCGGAGCGTATGGGGCGTATGGTGCAGGCCAAGGTGCAGGCGGCCAGCGGTTTGCCCTGTTCAATAGGCATAAGCGGCAATAAGGCGATGGCCAAATTTGCCGCGAACCTGGTGAAGCCGAATGGTTTTACCGTGATCCCACCGGGGGAGGCGCGGGCGCGTTTGGAGCATGAACCGGCTACGGTGCTATCGGGTATTGCCGCGGGGATAGGCGGATTTCTTGCGGCGCGCGGGGCCATAACCTGTGGTGATGTCGGGTGTTTGCCGGTCAGTGTGCTGGCGCAGCGTTTGGGTAATCTCGGCCGGCATATATGGTTAATGTGCCGGGGCGAAGATCCCGCCAAGGTGCAGCTCGACGTGGCCGCTCCCAAGTCGCTGGGGCACGGCAAGGTCGTCCCGCCCGGCACGCGCGAGCGCGATGTGTTACTGACTTACTTCCTGCACATGAGCGAGAAGGTGGGTGCGCGGCTGCGCCGCCATGAGTTGCAGGCGCAGCATTTTTTTATAGGCCTGCGCGTGGCGGACGGATGGCTCGGCCACAAGCCGCGCCTGGCCGAGCCCAGCAGCGATGGCAAGGCTATTTATCAGTTGTGCCGCGCCATGATGGAAAGTAGCTGGCACGGCGAGCCCGTCTCACAGGTGCAGGTCACGGCGCTCGACCCGCAGACGCACGGCCTGCAGTTGGGTTTATTCACGCCGCCGGATAAAACCGAGGCGCTTAATGGCATCGTCGATAAAATCAATCGGCGCTACGGTGAATTTACCGTTGCGCCGGCGCGTTTGTTAGGTCGTTCTGTTATGCCTAATGTGATTGCGCCTGCGTGGAAACCTACGGGGCATCGGCGGTCAGTTTAATTTACCCCGAATTTTGTGTTTCCGTTATTTGTAAGTTATGTAGGTCGGATCAAGCGTAGCGGATCCGACAGCAAGCTCGAAATCCCTAAGGTAACTCGTCGCACTCATGGCTACTGCAAGCTTACGGTTAAAAATTGGCCTGGCCTTTCTTACCGTGTACCTGGTCTGGGGGTCGACCTATTTAGCGATCCGCATCGGTGTGGCTGATTTGCCGCCGGCGTTATTTGCTGGCGCACGTTTTATTGCGTCGGGGGTGGCCATAGGAATTTATGCACGCTACCGGGGTATAGCGTTCCCGGACTCATGGCGCGAGTGGAAATTAATCACTGTAGTTGGCGTGTTGTTGCTGGTTGGCGCGAATGGCTTGGTGGTGTGGGGCGAACAGTGGGTGCCATCGAACCAGGCCGCATTGATCATAGCCACCACGGCCTTGTGGATTGCGGGGATAGGAACCTTGGGCCCACGGGGAGAGGCGTTAACGAGGCAAACCATGCTCGGGCTGGCGGTCGGGTTTGTCGGCGTGGCCGTACTGATGTTTCCGCACGGGCAGGAATTGTCGATCAGCCATATGGCCGGCCAGCTTGCGATTATGCTGTCAGCGCTGCTGTGGGCGTCCGGTTCGATCTACGGCAAGCGCCAACCGTCCGCCGTGCCGCCGCTAATGGCGGCTGCCATGCAAATGCTGGTTGCCGGGTTTATTCTGTGCGGCATCGGTCTTGCCGCCGGAGAGCTTTCGCGTTGGACATGGACGCTGAGCGGTTCGGGTGCGCTCGCTTATTTGATCGTCTTCGGCTCCACCACCTATGCCGTTTACATCTGGCTGCTGCATACCGTTACCCCAGCCCAGCTAGGCACGTATGCTTACGCCAATCCGGTGGTGGCGGTAGCGCTGGGCTGGTGGGTGCTGGGCGAGACCTTGAGCATAGGTCAGGGCCTGGGAATATTGATAATCCTGGCGGGTGTGCTATTGGTAAGCACCGCTAAGCCTGCGGCGTAATCTTTCAGTTATATGCAATCTTCACCCGGTTCGGCTGTCTTAATTTGTGTGCCGCTGTTCTCCAAAAAGCGTTAAAATGAAAGCTTGCGCTCCAAACCAAACGAGCGTCGATATTAATTTCATCTGCCTTTAGCAACTCATGAGGAAACCGTATGAAAACATCATTAATGATGAGTCTGGCCCTGACTTCATTGGCGGGGTTACTGTTTGCCGCCAACGTGCCGGCCGCGCCGCCCTTCGAGGTTTTAGATACGAATAAAGACGGCCTGATAAACATGGAAGAGGCGAAGGGTTTGAAGGGCCTGCCGGTTGTTTTTCAATACATGGACAAAAATGACAGCAAGATGCTGGAGCCCGAGGAATATGCCTACCTGCGTATAGGCGGTGAGGATAACCGGAGAATCACTCCGGAATCCGTGCATACTAAGTAAGCTCGATTTGGTTTATGGGGGCGCAGTGCTTGGACAGCCTGCGCCCCTTTGTTGTATTTGAAGCACGCGCGCCTTGGATGTCCTCGGCTGGCTTTGATCCCACTTGCGAAGCCGTCTTATTCCGCCTTTAATCACTGACACAATATAAAGTCATCATGCCTCTTATCAGCTTTGAAAAGGTCTCTATTGCCTTCGGCCATCATGCCCTGCTGGACGCTGCCGACCTGACGATTGAGGCCGGCGAGCGCGTGTGCCTGATCGGTCGTAATGGAGCGGGCAAGTCCACCCTGATGCAGATTATCCGCGGGACTATCCTGCCGGATGACGGTGTGGTGCGCCGTCCCTCCGGATTGCGCATTGCCTATCTCGCCCAGGATTTGCCTTCGGGCGCAGGCCGCACGGTTTTTGATGCCGTGGCCGAGGGGCTGGGTTCGCTGGGTACTATACTTGGCGCCTACCATCATACGATTGCGCTACTTGGCGCAGAGCCCGCGGATGGACAGGACGCTACGCACGATGCGCTCCTGGAGCGCATGCATGATTTGCAGCACGAATTGGAGGCCCAGGACGGTTGGCGTTTCCAGCAACGCATGGAGACTATCCTCGATCGCCTTAATCTGCCGGCCGATAAATTGCTGGACGAATTATCCGGCGGTTGGAAACGGCGCGTGGCCCTGGCGCAGGCCCTGGTGTCCGAGCCTGATTTATTACTGCTCGATGAACCTACCAATCACCTCGATATCGAGGCCATTCAGTGGCTCGAAGAACTGCTGTTGAATTTTACCGGCGGACTGTTATTCATCACCCACGATCGCACGCTGCTTAAACACCTGGCCACGCGTATTGTCGAGCTGGATCGTGGCCAATTGAGTTCCTGGCCCGGCGATTACGAGCATTACCTGCAAAAGAAACAGGAAAATCTGGCCGTCGAAGCCGACCACGCCGCCAAGTTCGACAAACGCCTGGCACAGGAAGAGGTTTGGATACGCAAGGGTATTCAGGCGCGACGCACGCGCAACGAGGGCAGGGTGCGCGCACTGTATGCCTTGCGTGAAGAGCACGCCAGGCGCCGCACACAGGCCGGCAAGGTACGCCTCGATCTGGACACGGGACAGGCCTCCGGCAAGCTGGTGATCGAGGCCGAGAATATCGGTAAATCCTACGGCGACGCGCCGCTGATAAAGGATTTTTCGCTGCGCATGCTGCGCGGTGACCGCATCGGCTTGATCGGTCCTAACGGCGTGGGCAAGACGACGCTGTTGCGCTTATTGCTGGGCGAGATCGAGCCCGATAAAGGTACGGTGCGCCACGGCACCAAACTGCAAGTGGCTTACTTTGATCAATTGCGTGCCCATCTCGACCCCGAGCGTTCGGTGATCGACAACATCGCGGACGGTAGCGACACGGTCACCATTAACGGCAAGTCCAAGCACATCATCTCTTATCTCGGCGATTTTTTATTCGCGCCCGAGCGGGCTCGCTCACCGGTAAAGTCGCTATCGGGTGGCGAGTGCAACCGCTTGCTGTTGGCGCGCCTGTTTACGCAGCCCGCCAATTTGCTGGTGATGGATGAGCCGACTAATGATCTGGATATTGAGACGCTGGAATTATTGGAAGAACTACTCGTTTCCTACCAAGGTACGTTGCTGCTTGTCAGTCACGACCGTGCCTTTCTGGACAATGTCGTTACCAGCGTGCTGGTATTCGAAGGGCAGGGCAGGGTGAATGAATATGTCGGCGGTTACGAAGACTGGCTGCGCCAGCGCCCGCGGCAAACCGATGCAGGCTTGCCTAAGGCAAGCGCTGCGCAGACTGAGGTGAAAACAGCAGCGAAAAATGCGCGCCCCAAATTGGCTTATAAGGAGCAGCGTGAGCTGGAAACACTGCCGGCGCGCATTGAAGAACTGGAAGATGAACAGGCCCGCTTGCACGCAGCCTTAGCGCAGGCGGATATTTACCAGCGCGATCCGCAGGGTTTCAACGCGGTCACCCAACAGCTCGACGCCATTAATGCCGAACTGCGGGTGGCTTATACGCGCTGGGATAAACTGGAGTCCTCGGTAAAATAAACCTTACGAAGATCGGGGAGGCTGTTTACCGGGTGGCTTGCTGGCGCATGGAAACCGTGGCCTTTTTAAACCACTTTACCGATTCCTTCACATCTTTGGGAACACCGCGGCCGGTGGCATACATCCAGCCTAGATTATTCTGCGAGTAACCATATCCCTGATCGGCCGCGCGCAAATACCATTTGGCCGCTTCGGCATAATCCTGCTTGACGCCGCGGCCCTCTTCGTACATCACGCCTAAATCATGCTGGCCCTCGGCAAAGCCCTGTTCCGCCGATTTCTTAAGCCACTTCACAGCCTCGGCATCATCCTGCGGTGCGCCCTCGCCCCGCGCATACATCAGCCCCAGTTTATTTTGAGCATGGGCGGAGCCTTGTTCCGCCGCCTTGCGGTACCATTTTAAGGTCTCGGCATCATCCTTCGGTACACCACCCAGACTTTCATCATAAATGCCGGCCAGGTTGCTTTGCGCTACAACATCTCCCTGCTCCGCGGCCTTGCGATACCACTTCACGGCCTCGGCGTAATTTTGCTCAACGCCGCGACCATCGGCGTACATGAAGCCCAGGTTGGTCTGAGCCTTGGCGTCGCCTTGTTCGGCGGCCTTTGCATACCATTTCATTGCGGCTGCAAAATCCTGCTCGACACCTGCACCCTTGTCATACATGCGTGCCAGATTGAATTGCGCTGCGACATCACCCGATTCGGCTTTTTTTGTCAAGGCAGCTACGTCATTGTTTACATTGGCAGACATTTCCTTCGCCTGAGGCACCGGTGTTTGCTCTGCGGACAAGGCTGGTGCGGAACCGAGACTTGCGAGTATGGCAGCAATCGGAATAACGCGGTTGTAGTCCATTTGAAAACCTCCGGGCTAAACTATGGATGAGCGCATGGATCATCCGCGTGCCGGTCTGAATGCGCGCGGATTGGTAAAAAGAGCATGCCGTAAAACTGGTGCTAAGCATAGCGTATTTATCCATGCTGGTCATGCCCGGCATAGCTTAAGGTAGCTGCTCGCTTGTCTCCCATGCTCTGCGGTAACATTTAATTTCGGGCGCGGCCATACGCCGATAACTGCACGGGTTCGGCAGTTCTGTGATTGAAAGTTACATTTTGTCGCAGGATTACCCGATGTGATGATAGGCAATGATCCGGTTGACCTCGTTTTTGGAGCCGAGGATCACGGGCACACGCTGATGCAAATTGTCAGGCTGCAGGTCCAAAATACGATCACGTCCGGTGGAGCTGACGCCGCCCGCTTGCTCCACGATGAGCGACATGGGGTTGGCCTCGTACATAAGGCGCAGCTTGCCTGCCTTGTCGGGGTCTTTAGTGTCTTTCGGATACATGAATACGCCGCCGCGGATCAGAATGCGATGCACCTCGGCGACCATGGAAGCAACCCAGCGCATATTAAAGTTTTTCTTACGCGGCCCTTCGATACCTGCCAGGCATTCGTCAACATAACGCGTGACGGGCTCTTCCCAAAAGCGCGAATTGGATGAATTGATGGCAAACTCGTGGCTGTCTTCCGGGATTTTCATGTCAGGATGAGTGAGAATAAATTCACCGATATTCTGATCCAGTGTGAACCCATTCACGCCGTGACCACTGGTCAATACCAGCATGGTGGAGGGACCGTAGACGGCGTAGCCCGCACATACCTGTTTGGTACCCGGTTGCAGAAAGTCCGCCGCCGTCGGATTGGTTACGCCGGACGGGCAACGCAAAATGGAAAAAATGGTGCCGACGGATATATTGACATCGATATTAGAGGAGCCATCGAGCGGATCGAATACTAAGAGATATTTACCCTTCGGGTACTGGGCCGGAATCGGATAAATATCATCCATCTCCTCGGATCCCATGGCGGCCAGGTGGCCGGCCCATTCATTTGACTTGATGAATACCTCGTTGGTGATGATATCCAATTTCTTTTGAGTCTCGCCCTGCACATTCTCGCTACCGGCGCTGCCCAATACGCCGATCAATGCGCCCTTGTTGACCGCATTGGAAATGACCTTACAGGCCGTGACAATATCATTGAGTAGCGAGGTAAAGTCGCCGCTGGCGCGCACCTGTCGTTGTTCTTCGATCAAAAATTGAGTAACCGTCGTGCCGTTATGCATGTATGTGCCTTTTTTCCGTAAAGCGTCAAAAAAATAAATACCCAAGATCCCCGCTACAGAGGGCGATCTCATTACCAAGCATGTTGGTAGTAACTCCGGATTAGTTCGCAGAAGGACGTTACGTAGGATTCCAGTATAGCAAATAAGCCCTGCTGTTTTGAAGTCTTGGCGTACTCTTGAGGTGCGCTGATTGCGCCCAATGCGGTTCTGGTTTACTCTTGCGCGTTCTGAAAACGCCTCTGATGCTGCTTGCCGGTGTTCAGTATTCAGTAAAGAAGGAGAGGTGTCCGAGCGGGCGAGCCGCAAAGCGGCAAGCGACAGGCCAGGATGGCCTGGCTGGTGTTAAATAAAATTACTGAAGTTCCGCCAGGGATGGCCACAAGTTGCTGGTAAATAGGGAGAGGTGTCCGAGTGGTTTAAGGAGCACGCCTGGAAAGTGTGTATACGCTAATAACGTATCGCGGGTTCGAATCCCGCCCTCTCCGCCATCTTTAGAATGGGCGGTCTGAGACCGCCCATTCTAAAGATGGATGAATGTGTTGCGG
>JBDSTW010000118.1:0-7196 GCA_039928055.1 Gammaproteobacteria bacterium
AAAGACACTATGCCCCGCGCACGCCGCTGAGCATCGTGCCCGCCGAGCGCCTGTTTAACGAGGTAAGCGCGATGATCGTATTCGGCCGGCGTGTGGGTATACTGGAATTGCAGCGCGAGCCCAGCAAACTGCCCTACCTGGAGCGCGGCGTGTTCCGCTTCAGTATGCCGAATACGCCGGTGGAATATGCGCAGCGTCTGTATGCCATGCTGCGCCAGGCCGATGCCGCTCAGTTGGATCAATTAATCGTGGAGCAGGTGCCCGCGAGTGAGGCATGGTGCGCGGTAAGCGATCGCTTGCGCCGTGCCACATGCGCGCACAGTCCGGATACGCCATAGGGCGCCTGATAAATCGTAACAACGCCCATGGTTCGATAAACTCAACTTTTCGTCTCTGAAAATCCATGAATGGATTTTTCAGGGTTTCCCAAACAGGCGAAGATCCAATGTTGAACCCCTACGCATTCATTCTTGGCCTCTTCGCCATCGCCGGTCTTCTAACCGCCCTATGGGGCTGGAGCATTATCGTCAAAGGCCGAAAAACGCGGCGCTGGCCCGCGGTGGAAGGCGTCATCGAGCAGTCCGCGCTTGTATCGGACGCCGACGATTTACTTCCGCACATTCTCTACCGCTACACGGTGGCCGGCCAAACCTACCGGCGCGAACTGGAATTTCCGGGCGGGATTTCTCCGGTGCCGGAATTCGCCGCGAGCTATGCCGGTAAATTCCCCGCGGGCGCGAAAGTTCAGGTCTACTACGATCCCGGACAACCGGGGCGTGCCACCCTCGAACCCGGCCCGGGCCGGGGCGACTGGATGATTTTCGCCCTGGGACTCGCCGCCACGGTTTTCGGGGTATCCGCCTTGTTGTTCAGCGGCCAGTAACGGGGATAGTTCAGGGCCCAAATGGAACTGGACCATGTTGCATAAGGAACGTCAGACGATGAAAGAAATTTCGGAAATTCAGTTTCACGCGCAGGACTACAGCGAGGTTTTACGCGGCTTGGCGGTCAGCACCACGGGTCTTTCCTCGGAGGAAGCGGCGGCGCGGGCCGGGCGTTACGGCCCCAACCAGATCACCCTGCGCCGCGGCCGCTCACCCCTGCAACGCCTGCTCCAGCAGTTTCACAATCTACTCATTTATTTGTTGCTGGGCGCCGCCGGGATTACCGCCTTGTTGCAGCAGTGGGTGGATACGGGCGTCATCGTGGCCGTGGTGGTGATCAACGCGCTGATCGGCTTCATTCAGGAGGGCAAGGCGGAACAGGCCCTGGCGGCGATACGGCGCCTGTTGTCGCTCAAGGCCGTGGTGTGGCGCGATCAGCGCCAGGTGCTGATTCCCGCCGAACAACTGGTGCCCGGCGACGTGGTGATGTTGCAGTCCGGTGACCGGGTGCCGGCGGACATGCGCCTGTTCCAGGTGAAAAATCTGCGCATCGAGGAGGCCTCGCTCACCGGCGAGTCTCTTCCGGCGGAGAAAGACATTGCGCCGGCGGCGTTACATGCGCCTCTGGGTGACCGCACCTGTATGGCCTATGCCGGAACGCTGGTGCGCTACGGTCAGGGCAGCGGCGTGGTGGTGGCCATCGGCGACCACACCGAGATCGGGCGTATCTCCGAACTGCTGGCGGAGGTGGAGCGCATCGAGACGCCGTTGTTGCGGCGCATCGCCGGGTTCAGTAAATGGTTGAGCGCGGCCATTGTAGTGGTTGCCGTGGCCACCTTCTTCATCGGCGTGCTGGTGCGGGATTATAGCGCCGTGGACATGTTCATGGCCGCTGTCAGTCTGGCGGTCGCCGCCATCCCGGAGGGCCTGCCCGCCATCATGACCATTACGCTCGCCATCGGCGTGCAGCGCATGGCGCGGCGCAACGCGATCATCCGCGTGCTGCCCGCGGTGGAGACGCTGGGCAGCGTGACCTGCGTCTGCTCCGACAAGACGGGTACCTTGACGCGCAACGAGATGACGGTGCAGACCGTGGCGACGCGCGCGGCATCGTTGCAAGTGAGCGGTGTGGGCTACGAGCCGCACGGCGAGTTTTTGCTGGAGGGCAGGCACGTCAACGTCCCGGACTATCCCGCCGTCGCGGAACTGCTGCGCGCGGGGCTGTTGTGCAACGATGCGTCGCTCGACCTGCGCGATGGGCAATGGCGCATCACCGGCGATCCCACCGAGGCGGCGCTGGTCGTTGCGGCGCGCAAGGCCGGTTTTGAATCCGTGCTGGAATACGAGAGTTGGCCGCGCACCGATGTGATCCCATTCGAATCCGAACACCGTTTTATGGCGACCCTCAACCACGATCATACCGGGCACGGGATGATCTATGTCAAGGGCGCGCCGGAACGCCTGTTGGAGATGTGCAGCCAGGAACGGATCAACGGCGCGCAGCAACCGCTGCACATCGAGCACTGGCATGAAAAATTACGCGCCATGGCCGGGCAGGGCCAACGCGTGCTGGCGCTGGCCTGCAAACCGGCGCAGGCGGGGCAACGCGAGCTGCGCTTCAGCGATGTCGCCGACGGCCTCACGCTGCTCGGCCTGTGCGGCATGGTGGATCCGCCGCGCGAGGAGGCAATACGCGCGGTCGCGGACTGTCATGCGGCGGGCATCCGCGTGCAGATGATCACCGGCGATCACGCCGCCACCGCGCTCGCCATCGCCACGCAGGTCGGCATTGGCGACGGCAAGAGTGTCCTCACCGGCGCCGAGATTGAAACGATGAGTGCAGCGGCGCTCGCGGAGGTCGTGGCCAGGATAGATGTGTACGCGCGCGTCAGCCCGGAACACAAATTGCGCCTGGTGCAGGCTTTGCAGACCCGCGGCGAGATCGTGGCGATGACCGGCGACGGCGTGAACGACGCGCCGGCCCTGAAGCGCGCCGACGTCGGCGTGGCCATGGGGGTGAGCGGGACCGAGGTCGCCAAGGAAGCGGCGGAGATGGTGCTCGCCGATGACAACTTCGCCTCCATCGTCAATGCGATTGAGGAGGGCCGCACGGTGTATGACAATCTGCGCAAGACCCTGCTCTTTATCATGCCCACCAACGGCGCCGAGGCGTTCACCCTGGTCACCGCCATCGCCCTGGGTATCGTGTTGCCGATTTTGCCGGTGCAGATCTTGTGGGTGAATATGGTGACGGCGGTGACGCTGGCTTTGGCGCTGGCGTTCGAGCCCGCCGAGGCGGACGTGCTGCGGCGTCCGCCGCGTGATCCGCGCGCACCGATTTTTCCGGGTTATTTTTTATGGCGCACCGCGCTGGTAACGACGATCTTCACCGCAGGAACGCTGGGTATGTTTCTGTGGGAGCAGGCGCAAGGCGCGAGTCTGGAGGCATCGCGCACCGCGGCGGTGACGATGCTGGTGGTGTTTGAAGCATTCTACCTGCTTAACAGCCGTTACCTGTTGGCCGCTGCCTGGCCGCATCAGGCGCTGCGCGGCAACCGTTATGTGCCGTTGGCCATCGGCGCGGTGTTGGTGCTGCAGTTACTTTATATCTACGCCCCCTTCATGCAGGCACTGTTTCATTCCGCGCCTTTGGACGGTGGAGTCTGGACCAAGATCATGCTGGCGGCGTTTTCGGCTTACGTGCTGGTAGAGTTTGAGAAATGGGTCGTCCGAGTATTCCGCAGGCGGCGGCAATAAATCTCTACTCCCGACACGGGAAGAAGTAGCTGGCAGCATAACCCCAAAGCTATACTTATAAAAACAGCAGCGGGGCGTAAGCGCCAAGTAGCAAGAAATGAATATTGATTTCAAAGTGCGTTCCCCGGTGATTTTTACTTGCCACTTGCCACTGATTTCTAACTAATGCACGACAAAACAGAGAGCAAGGAAAGGCAAGGGCTTCCGGCGGATCCGGCCAGGCCGGGTGTGCATCACGCGCCCTGGGAACGCTCTTTCAGTAAAGTCATCACCCCGTTCGAAGAGTTCATCAAGAACCAGACCACGGCCGGTATCATTTTAATGGTCTGCCTGGTCATCGCCCTGTTGATAGCCAATTCACCCCTGGCGGGTATTTATCAGCATATCGTCCATATGCCGATTGCCCTCACGGTCGGCGATTTCGCGTTGGAAAAAAGTCTGCATCACTGGGTCAACGAAGGCCTCATGGCGCTGTTTTTTTTCGTGGTCGGGCTCGAAATAAAGCGCGCCATCCTGGTCGGAGAACTCTCCAGTTTCCGCAAGGCCGCGTTACCCATCGTGGCGGCGCTGGGCGGGATGATTGTTCCGGCGCTGCTGTATTACGGGATGAATCCGGAGGGCAGCGCGGCGCGCGGCTGGGGCATTCCCATGGCCACCGACATCGCCTTTGCGGTGGGAGCGCTGGTGCTGCTCGGCAGCCGCATCCCCCGCTCGCTGGTAATGTTTCTGGTGGCACTGGCGATTGTGGATGATCTGGGCGCGGTGTTGATCATCGCGCTGTTTTATACGGAGCAGATCGCCCTGGGTTATCTGTCCGCGGCACTCGTATTATTTCTTGTTTTGATCGTGTTCAATCTGGGCGGGATCCGCCACCCCGTGCCGTACTTTATCATCGCCTTGTTACTCTGGCTGATGTTGCTGAAATCGGGTGTGCACGCCTCCATCGCCGGCGTGCTGGGGGCCTTCACTGTTCCCGCACGATTCAAATATGACACCTTGCAATTCAGCCGGCACGTGCGTGAACTGATGGACCGTTTTGACGCCAGCCGGCGGCCCGATACGGACATCCGCACCAACGAGGCGCAGCGGACTGTTCTACGCACCCTGGAGCGCAACATCGAACTGGTGGACACGCCGCTGCAACGCCTGGAGCACCTCTATCATCTGCCGGTGGCGTTATTGGTGATTCCGATCTTTGCCTTGGTCAATGCCGGGGTGCCGATTGCGTTTGATACCCTCTGGTCAACTTTAAACAATCCGGTAACCCTGGGTGTGATGCTCGGTTTGGTGTTCGGCAAGTTTATCGGCATCACGGGCAGTTGCTGGCTGGCCCTCAAGTTGAATATCGGCCAACTTCCGGAGCATACGGAATTCCGCCACATCGCGGGGGTAAGCCTGCTGGCGGGGATCGGTTTTACCATGTCGCTGTTTATCGCCGAATTGGCCTTTGCGGGACACGCGGAGCAGCTGTTGATGGCCAAAGTAGGCATTTTGTGCGCCTCGCTGGCGGCGGGCGTCCTGGGCTATGGTTGGCTGTTGTTGACCACCCGGCGGCCAGCTTGAGCGAAGGGCTGACCTGCGCAAGAGGCTGCTCTTTTTCATGCCCATCAATGGCGGTCAGGCGTTCACCTTAGTCACCACCGTTTTTGCCGCCGTGCAGCCAATTGCTATCGGGTCAGCGGATCGGGATGCCAACCCAGAATCCATAGCATGGCAAAAAATCCCAGCACATAGGCGACAGGGACATGCCAGCCTTCCTTGATCCAGCGCAGGGTGTTTTTCGCCTCCGGGAAGATGTTGCTGATCGCGACACCCGCCGAAGAGCCGAACCAGATCATGGAGCCGCCGTAGCCCACCGCGAAGGCAAGCAGGCCCCAGTCATAGCCGCCCTGGTTCAAGGCGAGCGCGGTGAGCGGGATGTTGTCGAACACCGCGCTTACCCAACCCAGCCCGAAGGCGGTTTGCCAGGAGGGATCGGGCAGGGCCGTGACCGGCATGAGCGAGGCGGCGAGCACCAGCGCGATGAGAAACAACGAACCCTTGAGCGCCTTGCGCGCCTCACCCCAGGGAATGGGATGAAAAAATCCGCCCGCCAGAATGGCGAGCCAGGCGCCGAGCGCCGGGAAATTCAGCAGCACATTGGTGGTGATGAGCCCGCTGACGATGAGCACCACGATGGCGAGCCGCGCCAGCACCAGCACACCGAACACGCCGATCTCCTCTGTGTGCACATGCGCGCCGCGCGGAGGATTTTTACGTATCGGGTGTACACGATGCTGGGCACGGCTCGCAATCACGCCGGAGAAAAGCAGCGCGACGATGGCGGCAATAAAGGCATCGGCCACATGCAGCGCCGGCACACCGGCGATCCACATCATGGTGGTGGTGGTATCGCCGATCACGGAGCCCGCGCCGCCCGCGTTGGCTGCCGCGACGATGGCGGCGAGGTAGCCCACCGTCACGCGGTTGTTAAACACCTTTTTCGCCATCACCCCGCCGATGACGGCGGCCGCGATATTGTCGAGAAAGGTGGACAGCAGCGCTATCAGCACCAGTAACACGAAGCCGCCCTTCCAGTCGTCCGGCAGCCAGCGCGGCAGCAGTTCCGGCACGCCGGAATCCTCAAAATGCCTGGCGAGCATGGCAAAGCCGATCAGCAGGCCGAACAGATTGAGCAGCAGACGCCACTCATGCTCTAAATGGGACAACAAATCCAGATCTTGCGCCAGCAGCTTATAGACGACGATCACAACAAGCCCGCACAGCGCCACCTCGAAAGTGCGGCGGTGAAGGATGGCTATGCCCAGCAGGGTGAGACCGAACAGAAAAAATTCGAGAGGAATACCGAACAGCTCCATGCCTTTCCTTTTTGCTTTGTTGTGTGATCCGCCGGGCGTCAATTCTATCCGAAATATCATTTCAAAACCGGGTCTGGGTGATGCACGTTAATATGTCCCGGACTGGCTGAGGGCGCATTTTACCGGTAAACTGAAACAGATGTTTTGATGCCCGTACCCATGCCGGGCAGGGGTCTTAACGCCGCAATTGAGATGGAGTCAGATATACGATGAATAAGCAATGGCGATGAGCGCGGACAAACCGCTGGTGGGCGTGGTGATGGGTAGCGACAGCGACTGGGAAACCATGCGCCATACCGCGGCCAGGCTGGAGGAATTCGGCATCGCTTACGAAAAACAAGTAGTCTCCGCGCACCGCACGCCAGACCTGCTGTATGAATACGCCGAGTCCGCCGAAGGCCGCGGCCTTGCCTGTATCATCGCCGGCGCGGGCGGCGCGGCGCACCTGCCCGGCATGCTGGCCGCCAAGACCGTCGTGCCGGTGCTGGGCGTGCCGGTGCCGTCCAAACATTTGCAGGGCGTGGATTCGTTCCTGTCCATGGTGCAAATGCCGAAAGGCGTACCCGTGGCCACCTTCGCCATCGGCGAGGCGGGCGCGGTCAATGCCGCCTTGTTCGCCGTGGCTATCCTGGCAAGACAAGATGCCGCATTGGGCGAAAAGCTGCGCGCCTTCCGCAAGAAACAGGAAGCGACCGTG
>JBDSTW010000119.1:0-6073 GCA_039928055.1 Gammaproteobacteria bacterium
TGCGCGAACTTGCCGAGATCAAGGTGCCCGGGATTATCGCCGATCAAGTTGCCCTGGACGGCACGCGTAAGTGGTTACTGCGCCTCGACAGCGGCAACAGCATCGAGACGGTATTTATTCCCGAGGATGGGCGCGGCACCTTATGCGTTTCTTCCCAGGTCGGCTGCGCGCTCGAGTGTTCGTTTTGCGCCACGGGGCAGCAAGGGTTTAATCGCAATCTCACGGTCGCCGAAATTATCGGGCAGGTGTGGATCGCCAATCGCGCGCTCGGCCGTGACCCGAAGGGCGAGCGGATTATCACTAATGTAGTCATGATGGGCATGGGCGAGCCCTTGTTGAATTTCGATAATGTGGTGAAGGCGATGAACCTGATGGTGGACGACCTGGGTTATGGTTTGTCGAAGCGCCGCGTTACGCTGAGCACGGCGGGTGTAGTGCCGGCGCTGGATCGCCTGCATGCCGTCAGTCCGGTGAGCCTCGCCGTCTCGCTGCACGCGCCCAATGACGCCCTGCGCAATGAACTCGTTCCACTCAATAAAAAATATCCGATCAGCGAACTGCTGGCGGCCTGCCGTCGTTATGTGGCGGGCGAGACGCGCCGCCGCGTGACCTTCGAATACGTCATGCTCGATGGCGTCAACGATAGCCCGGCCCTGGCGCATCAATTAGTGGCCCTGCTCAAGGATATGCCGGCCAAGGTCAATCTGATTCCGTTCAATCCCTTTCCCGGCACGCGCTACACGCGCTCCAGTCCGGCGGCCATAGAGCGGTTTCGCGCCATCCTCATGAAAGCCGGGCTAGTCACTGTGACACGCAAGACGCGCGGCGACGATATCGATGCCGCCTGCGGCCAGCTTGCCGGCCAGGTGCAGGATCGCACCAAACGCAGCCTGCGTAATATTCGTATTGCCGTGGAACCGACGAACTCCCCGCCTTGAAGCCATCAGCCATGAAGCCATCCTGCTACTGCCTGATTTTGGTTAGCCTGCTTGCAACATTGAGCGCCTGTAGTACCACCGATGAAATCAGCAGCGACACAAATCCCGGCGATCGCTCTGATACTTTGGCCGAAACCAATGTGAAACTCGGTGTCGGTTATTTACAGCAGGGAAGAAGTGATTTAGCACTTACGAAATTACAGCGCGCACTGGAACTGAACCCAAATCTACCGGGCGCACATAACGCCATCGCCATCGTCTACGACCGATTGGGCGAGCTCGACAAGGCCGAGCAGCACTATCTAAAGGCCATCAACCTGGCCCCCAAAGATTCCAATGCGCACAATAATTACGGCACGTTTTTATGCAAGCGCAATGAACTGGATAAAGCAGAGAAACAATTTTTGCAGGCTCTGGAAAATCCCCTGTACGAGACGCCTGCCCTGGCTTACGAAAATGCCGGCCTGTGCGCACTGCGCGTGCCTAATACCATCAAGGCCGAAAAATATTTCCGCAGTGCCTTGCAGATCGATCCGCGGTTGCCCGGCTCGCTCTATCAGATGGGTGTCATCAGTTTTGACCGCGGCGATAATCTATCGGCGCGCGCCTATCTTCAGCGTTATACGGCAGTTGCCCGGCACACGCCGCAGAGTCTGTGGCTCGGAGTGCGGGTGGAGCGGGTGCTGGGAGATAAAAACGCCGTTTCCAGTTATGCCTTGCAGCTAAGATCGAGCTTTCCGGATTCCGGAGAGGCGCGATTACTGGGTGAATCCGAAGGTCGTGCCGTGAGCCTGCCGAAATCGGAGCCAACGTCAGAACAATGACGCCTTCCGATCAGTATGCGGCGGACGAAAGGAATATTGCCGGGGCCGGCGCATTATTGCGCGAGGCACGCGAGGCGCGCGGCTTGTCCGCGCAGCAGGTGGCCGGCGCATTGCGCCTTGATGTCAGGTATATTGAGGCCATGGAGCGCGATGAGTATACCCAGATCGTAGCCCCGGTTTTCGTGCGCGGTTACCTGCGCAGTTACGCGCGTTTTCTCAAACTCTCTCCCGACACGATCGTCACATCCTATGAAAACCAGAAGGGACCCGTGCCCAAGGTGTTGCATGGGCGCTCCGTATTTTCTGGCGACGTTAACGGTGACGATAACCGAATGCATTGGATCGTCTATTCGCTCGTTTTAGTGTCACTTATTTTGGGGATCGTCTGGTGGCAAACACTGGGCCCGGCCAAGTTCTGGGAAGATCGATCCGTAGACGTCCTTGAGCCTGAATTATCCGCTACGCCGGCCGTTACAAATTCCGCCCCTGCGAAGACGGCTAACGATACGGTTACCCCTGTGCCGAAGGCACTAGACGCCGATCAAACAAACAGTGCTGCTGTATCCGTACCACCCGCTACACCAATAGCAGCGGGTTCTGCGGCAAGTCCTGTTGCCGGCGTCGCATCGACTATTGCGATCACACCCACGCAAGCGCCACAGCCCAACCCGGCGACGCCCAGCGTAACCGTGCGTGTAACAGAGGATTCCTGGGTGGGTATTACCGATGCCGAGGGCAGGCACCTCATCTACAAGATACTGCCGGCGGGTACCACTCAAACCCTGCAAGAGTTCAAACTTCCGCTCAAAGTGGTGTTGGGAAAGGCAGCCGGCGTTAGCCTCGATTACAACGGCAAACCCTTCGACCACTCGCGTTACCAGCGTAATGGCGTGGCCCGCTTCGAACTGGGTTCGGCAAGCACTAACGCGCCCAACAATCAACCCGCGCACTAAGAATCAGGATCCCATTTTGTCCAAAATAATCCAGGCCATCCGCGGCATGAATGATATTCTGCCTGCGGCTACACCCCACTGGCAGTTCCTCGAACAGACCCTGCGCGACTTGATGGCAAGTTACGGCTATGAGGAAATTCGCCTGCCCTTATTGGAGCGCACCGAACTTTTTTCGCGCGCGATCGGGGAGGTGACCGATATCGTCGAAAAGGAGATGTACACCTTTGCCGACCGCAACGGCGATAGCTTGACGCTGCGCCCGGAAGGCACCGCGGGCTGCGTGCGCGGCGCCATTGAAAACGGCCTGCTTTATAATCAGGTTCAGCGTCTCTGGTATCTGGGTCCCATGTTTCGCCACGAGCGTCCGCAAAAGGGCCGCTACCGGCAATTCCATCAAATCGGTGTTGAGGCCTTTGGCATGGCGGGGCCGGAGATCGATGCCGAGCTGATCTTAATGACGGCGCGTCTGTGGGGTAAATTAGGCCTGTGCCCCGCGCCGGAAAATTCAAAGGGTGAAAATTCGCAGGCCGCTAATGGTAAAAATTTAACACTCCAATTAAATTCGCTCGGCTCGCTCGCGGCGCGCGCCGTTTACCGCGAGCAATTGGTAAAATATTTCTCGGGCCGCCAGGAACAACTGGACGAAGACAGCAAACGCCGCCTGCACACCAATCCCTTACGCATCCTCGACAGCAAAAATCCCGACTTGCAAACATTGATTGCCAATGCCCCGCGGCTAAGCGACTACCTGGATGATGATGCCAAGGCGCACTTCACAGAACTGTGCGCGTATCTGGATGCCGCCGGGCTTGCGTACCGGATCAATCCGCGTCTGGTGCGTGGTCTGGACTATTACAACAAGACGGTCTTCGAATGGGTCTCGGATGCGCTGGGTGCGCAAGGCACGGTCTGTGCCGGGGGGCGTTACGATGGTTTGGTGGAGCAGATCGGCGGCAAGCCTACCGCCGCAGTGGGTTTTGCCGCCGGCCTGGAACGCCTGGTGGCCTTGCTGGAAGTGCACGGTGAGTCGCGCATCCAAGCACCGCACGCCTACTTGATTACGGCCGGTGCAGGGGCCAGCCGGGCCGGCATGCTGCTGGCCGAGAGGTTGCGCGATGCACTGCCCAATTTACGTCTGATCACTAATTGCGATGGAGGCAACTTGAAGAGTCAGCTCAAAAAGGCCGATAAAAGCGGCGCCCAATTTGCACTTATTTTAGCGGAACAAGAGTTGGCTGAAAACTACGTCAGTGTTAAACCCCTGCGCATGCAAGATCAGCAGCAGCTTGCCGTTTCCATACCCGCGTTAGCGGAATTCCTCTCTCATTATCTCTAAGCTTTATAAGCGGAATTGCGTATTGTGTGGGTGTTACCCCGCTAAGTCGCGCGGATATGATAGTGATTTATTAACACATCACTTAGCATAGCAAGACGATGCAAACCTCTATCGCTGACTTTATTAAGGACACCCCACAGGGGCAGGAGGCCGATGCCATCCTGCGCAGTTGCGTGCATTGTGGGTTTTGCAATGCCGCCTGTCCCACCTACCAGTTGCTCGGTGATGAATTAGACGGCCCGCGCGGGCGTATTTACCTCATCAAGCAGGTGCTGGAAGGACATGCGCCCACGGCCAAAACACAACTGCATTTAGACCGCTGTTTGACGTGCCGTGCCTGCGAAAGCGCGTGCCCGTCCGGTGTGCGCTACGGTGAACTGGTGGATATCGGGCGTGCCGTGGTCGCCGGACAGGTAAATCGTTCCCCTTATGCGCGCCTGAGGCGTTGGTTGCTGCGCGCCATTATTCCCTATCCTGCACGCTTCACACCGCTGCTGCGCATAGGCCAGGTAATGCTCAGCCTGTTGCCGCGTGCCTTGCGGCGCAGCGTGCCGCTATTGCCTGGCGCGGGACGCTGGCCGCAGGCCACGCACGCACGCACCATGCTGGCCTTGCCGGGCTGCGCGCAGTCCGCTATTGCGCCGGCTATCAACGCCGCCGCGGCGCGCGTGCTGGACAGGCTGGGCATCACGCTGCGCCCCATGACGGATACAGGCTGCTGCGGGGCGTTAAGCCAGCATTTGGACGCGCACGAGGAGGCGCGCGCTTTCGCGCGCCGCAACATCGACGCGTGGTGGCCTTCCATCGAGGCCGGGGCCGAGGCGATTGTGATGACGGCGAGCGGCTGCGGGGTGTTTGTGAAGGACTACGGCCGGCTGCTGCGCGATGATGCACGCTACGCCGCCAAGGCGTCGCGCGTTGCGCACCTGACCAAGGACCTTGGCGAAATTTTGATGGATGCTGAGAATCTCGCCGGCATGGTAGCGGACGCGAAGGGAGAAAAAATTGCCTTCCATTCACCGTGCACCTTGCAGCACGGCCAGCGCCTGAATGGAGTCGTCGAAACCGTGTTGACGCGTTTAGGCTTTCAATTGACGGCGGTGCCCGACGCGCATCTATGCTGCGGTTCGGCAGGCACGTATTCGCTGTTGCAGCGGGATTTAGCGCAGCGTCTGCTGGAAAATAAACTGGAGAGTTTGCAGTCGGGATTTCCCGCTGCAATCCTGACGGCAAATATCGGGTGTCTAACGCACCTGCAATCCAAGGCTAGGGTTCCGGTGCGCCACTGGATTGAATTGATCGCGGAGAACATTCATTAAGCTCAACGCGGAGACAGCTTGCCAAGCATGAAGGAAAGACCCGCAAACCATGCTGCGAGTCGCTGAAAATCGCTGGTTATTATGCTAAAATTAACCGGTTTTTTTATGAGGCTGAAGGTATGGGCGTATGTGGTTTAAGTCGAGCTTGATTCCGGCAGCCATGCAGGCTGGGCCAGAAGTTGGGCAAGTCGCGCAAACCGGTTTTACGGTTTTATCCAGAGAAACGCCCATAACCCCGCTTTTTAACCAGCAAAGCCCTGATGCGCAGAGCCCCACTTTAGAGGCGCTGGGGCTGGAATGTATACGCGGTAATCGCTTGCTGTTCAGCGATTTGAATCTGTCGTTGCGCTCAGGCCAAATTCTGCACGTGGAAGGGCCGAACGGCTCGGGCAAGACCAGTTTGTTGCGCATTTTATGCGGGCTTAGCGTGCCTGCGCAGGGCGAGGTGCGCTGGCAGGGGCAGTCTATCCATAAGACGCGGCCGTCATTCCTGTCCGAAGTCGCTTATATTGGGCATAACCACGGCGTCAAGGGCGACCTGACGCCCTTGGAAAACATTCAAATCGCCCACAGCCTGGGCCGGCCTAAGGTAAAGATCACCCTCGATGAGGCCTTGGAGAGGGTGGGGCTGGGGAATTTTTACGACGTACCGGCGCGTACTCTTTCCGCAGGGCAGAAGCGGCGTGTGGCGTTGAGTCGATTG
>JBDSTW010000120.1:0-9506 GCA_039928055.1 Gammaproteobacteria bacterium
GCTCGACGAGCGGCTGCATGTGGCGGCGCAGGCCGATATTTTCCTTATACAGCTTGTCGGCCTGCAAGGCGCGCTGCACGGTAAGCAGCAATTTTGCCAACGAGAGTGGCTTCTCGATAAAATCGTAAGCGCCCAGCCGGGTTGCCTCGACTGCCGTTTCCACCGTGCCGTGGCCGGACATCATGATCACCGGCGAGGCTAAATTACCGCCATCCGACCATTCCTTAAGCAGGGAAATGCCGTCGGTGTCCGGCATCCAGATATCGAGCAGTGTGAGATCCGGGCGACGCAGGCGCCGTGCCTGGCGCGCCGCCTCGCCGCAATCGGCAACCATCACCTGGTAGCCCTCGTCTTCGAGAATATCGCGCACCAGGCTGCCGATATCCGGCTCGTCATCGACGACTAAAATATAGGCCCCGCCGGTCATGCCACACCTCGCTGCGGTGGCAGGGTGGCGCTGGCATGCACGGCGACGAACACGACCGGCAGGCGAATCACCATGCAGGCACCGCCTTCGCTGAGATTTTCGGCCTGCAAGCTGCCCCCGTGTTCCTCCACGATCTTTTTGACAATGGCAAGACCCAGCCCGGTGCCTTTGGGCTTAGTAGTGACGTAAGGCTCGAACAATTGTCCCAGCATCTCTTCCGGGATGCCGGGCCCGCGATCCTCAACGCGCAATTCCACGAAGGGACACTCGGTCTCGCCCACACAGCGCGTGCTGAGCGTGATGCGTGATCCGCGCTGGTCGGCCATGGCTTCCAGGGAGTTCTTGATTAGATTATGCAGCAGTTGACGCAGGCGTCCCGGATCGGCCTCGATGGTCGGCAGGTCCGGGTCGAGCAGCACCTTGAACTGCGTGCCCGCCCTGCCGCCGCGATACAAGTCCAGTACCTCGTTGATGAGCTGGTTCAGGTTGATCTGGCGCGGGCGCATCTGCGGATTGCGCGCGTATTCGGCAAAGGCGTTGACCATCTCCTTCATCACCTCGACCTGCTGCACGATGGTATGCGTGGAGCGATCGAGTACCTCGGCATCCTTTGCGTTCATGGTCTTGAGGTATTTATGGCGCAGGCGTTCGGCGGAGAGTTGAATGGGCGTCAGCGGATTCTTGAACTCATGCGCCAGGCGCCGCGCCACCTCGCCCCAGGCCGCATCGCGCTGGGCTTGAACCAGCGTAGTGACATCATCGAACACGATCAAATGATCGGCCTGGCCTATCTCGCCGCGTGCCAGCAGCGTGCCGCGGCAAAACAGGATCTGCCGTCCGCCGGCCCCGGCCAGATAAATTTCCTCGCGCCACTCGTGGACGGCCTCGGCGAGATGTACCCGCAGCGTCTCCACAAACAGGCTTAAATGCGCATGATCCAGGCTGATCTCTGCGATGGGGCGGCCGATGCGTCCGCTCAGATCGAAGCCCAATACGTGGCTGGCGGCAGCGTTTGCGGTACGCAGGGTATGGTGCGAGTCGAGGGTAAGTACGCCGGAGGAGAGTCGTTCCAGCAAGGCCTCTAAATAGGCGCGCTGATCCTCGGCCTGCTGCTGGCTGTGCTTGGCTTCATCACGGGCGCGCGAGATCTTCTGCGTCATATCGTTAAACGACCATACCAGAAAACCGAGCTCATCGTTCGAGGTGACCGGCAGCCGCTTATCGTAATCGCCGGCGGCGACCGCGCGCGTGCCTTCGGCCAGATCGCGTATCGGAGCCACCAGGCGGCGCGTGGAAAAGAAGGCCGCCCATACCGCGCTCAGCAGGCTGAGGGCGAGCACCAGCGAGAGCGTCAGGGTAAAGCTGTATTTCAGCGGATTGCGCAGGTAAGAAAGTTTTTTGTATTGCGCAAAGGCAAGCTGCACGCTGTCGGCCAGCGTGCTCTGGCGCATCGCGATGGGAGATAAGGCCTGTAGCACGCGTTCCTCGGCGGCGGCATCGTCATTGGATACGTTTACCACCACGCGTACGTGCAGGCCGTTATCGCCGATCGGATCGAGGCCGGTGTAATTGCGGTGCTGGCGCAATTGCAGCAGGATGGCCTCGTTGGGGAGGTTGGGTACGATATTGGTGGGATCGACCTCGCTGGAGGCAATGACGCGGCCCTTTTGCGTGAGCAGCGTCAACTCATCTATCGAGCTGCGGCCGCGCAAATCGTTTAACAGGGCCGCCGCAT
Source organism: Gammaproteobacteria bacterium (assembly GCA_039928055.1). GTDB lineage: Bacteria > Pseudomonadota > Gammaproteobacteria > SURF-13 > SURF-13 > JBDSTW01. Next base: position 2,163 of record JBDSTW010000120.1, read on the forward strand.
CGACATCAGAGGCGTTGGCCAGGTCGTCGGCTATGACCAGGGTTTGATTGAGCAATTCACGGGTACGCGCATCGAGCGAAGTGCGGCTTAATTCGAGCGCATCCTCAAGGGCCTGTTCGATGCGCACGTCAAACCAGCTATCGATGCCGCGGTGCAGGAAACCGATAGAGAAGTAAAATACGACCGACACCGGCAGCACCGACAGAATCACGAACATGATCACCATGCGTACGGTGAGGCGCGAGCCGGCGATGCCGAGTTGATACTGGCGCACCAGCCGTAACAAATTGACACCGATCAATGCGACCAGCGCAATCAGGCCTATCGCGCTGATGGCCAGCAACAGGGAGTACAGCCTGCCGAATTGCTCGGAGCTTTGCGTTACCACGCTCATTAAATAAAGCGCGCCGAACAGCAGCACGAACAGGCTGATCACCCAGGCGACCCCGGTAGGTCGACGCTTCAGGATTGCAAGGGCCATGTGTACCACTCGCTGGTGAGGTGCCATTGCGGCGACAGATAGGCCATTAGCAGCAAGGGCGTCGGCAGCGCCTCGATATCCAGACTCGCGCGCAGACGGCCGTAGTAACGCTGCCCCGGCTCCAGCAGGCGCTCGTCGAGGATGGGAAGATTGGCAATGGTGCCCAGTGCATTGATCGCATCCTGCCGGCCGGGAAAATTATACTGTAGGCCACTGTTCAAATTTTTTACCAGATACTGTTGGCTGAGCGCGTGATACTCGAGTCGGTAGCGCTGTTGCAGGGCGGTAAATTCCTCATTCCAGAGTAAGCGGCGCGGCCGCAGGATTTGAATGCTCAGTTGCAGCGTGAGCGGCACACCGTTTTCCAGCGCCTCCAGAACCGCGCGGCCGAATTGGTATTCTATAGAGGCGTTAAGGGTATAAACGCCATTCACCAGCGTCGTGCCGGCGTTGTGCACTACGAACTGGCGCGACTCCGGTTCGGAGGGCTCTTGCGCGCGCGCCTGCATCGTATGGAGGCACAGCCAGCCCAAAAAAATGGAGCGACCCCAGTGCAGGGCCAACTCTTTAATAGGAGTTTGTTTAATCATCTATTAAAGCTTACGCAGCCTGGCATAATAAAATCCATCCATACCCTCTTCGCCGGGGAATATCTGTTGACCGATCGTATCGGTTGGCACTGTCTGCCGCCAGGGAAACGCAATCGTATCAGGGCGGGCATCGGTGTGCAGGGTCACGAAAGCGCGCATCTGCTGCTCGTTTTCACGTTGTAACACCGAGCAGGTCACGTACAACAGCATACCGCCAGATTTGAGCAAGGGCCACAGGGCGGCCAGGAGTTGGGTTTGCAATTGTGCCAGCGCGTCAATATCGCTGGCCCGGCGCAGGAATTTGATGTCCGGATGGCGACGGATCACGCCGCTGGCCGAGCAGGGCGCATCGAGCAGGATGCGGTCGAAGGGGGCCCCGTCCCACCAGTCCTGGGGCTGCGCCGCATCGCCCGCCACGAGTTCGGCGGACAAGCCCAGGCGCTCCATATTTTGCCGTATAAGCTTGACACGCTGCGCCCGATAATCGAGCGCCAGCACGGCGCTCTCCGGCTGTATCTCAAGGATATGGCAGGCCTTGCCGCCGGGCGCTGCGCAGGCATCCAGCACGCGCTGACCCGGCTGCAGATCCAGCAGCAGCGCGGCCTGTTGCGCCGCCCCATCTTGCACCGAGACCAGGCCATCGGTAAAGCCCGGCAAGCCCTCGACGGCCAGCGGTTTTTCGATGAGCACGCCGCTGGCGGTGTGCGGTAAGGCGCTTGCGGCGATGTCTGCGGCAGCAAGCCGTGCCAGATAATCGGTGCGCGAAATCTTGCGTTCATTAACGCGCAGGCACAGCGGCGGACGTTCGTTATTAGCCATTACGATGCCTTGCCATTGTGCGGGCCAATCGGTTTTAAGCGCATCAAGCAGCCAGGCCGGGTGTGCGTAGGCGCCCGGTTCAGTGCGGTCGAGTTCTTCCAATAAGCTCACGCTGTTGCGCAGGTAGGTGCGCAGGATGGCATTCACCAGGCCCTTCGCCCAGGGCTTGCCCAAGGCCTGGCTCGCGGCCACCGTGGTATCCACGGCGGCGTGCGGGGCGACGCGCATGTAGATGAGTTGATAGAGGCCGAGCAGCAGCAGGCAGTGCACTTCGCTATCCTTCAGCGGGCTGCTCAATAAGCGCCGCGCCAAGGCGTCCAGGCGCAGGTGCCAGCGCAGCACGCCGTAACACATCTCCTGGGCCAGCGCGCGGGCACCGCCGTCCTTCAATTTCGGTAAGTTCCGGGCGAGCGCGGCATCCAGTGAGTGCCCTTGATCGAGCACCTGGACCAGGGTCTGGGCCGCCAGTGCGCGTGTATCCATACTCAGGCCGCGTTACTGCTATGGAGGGTTTGACCTTCCAATTTATGCGCATTGATAAAATCACCGGCCGCCAGCGGACGCCCGCCGGGCAACTGGAGCTGGGTCAGGCGCAGAATCCCGTGACCGGTGGCAACGTCGACGCCTGCCGGGGATGTTTTGATAATGCTGCCGGGTAGTGAGGCGTTGTGCGCAGGCTCATCCAGGGCCTGCGCCGACCAGATGCGCAAGGTCTGTCCCGAGGCGAGCCGGGTTTGCGCCACCGGCCAGGGATTAAAGGCGCGCACCTTGCGGGCCAGTAGCGCGGCATGCTCATGCCAGTCGAGTTCCGCCTCGCGCTTTTCGATCTTGGCCGCGTAACAGGCCAGCGTGTCGTCTTGAGGGGTAAACGTCGCGCTGCCGTTTTGGAGGTCGTCGAGGGAATTCATCAAGGTCTCGGCGCCCAGGATAGCCAGACGGTCGTGCAGGTCTTGCATAGTGTCCGCAGGCAAAATAGGGCAGGCGCGACGGGCAATGATAGCGCCCGTGTCGAGACCGGCATTCATTTGCATGATGGTGATACCCGTCTCGCTGTCGCCGGCGAGGATGGCCCGCTGAATGGGCGCCGCGCCGCGCCAGCGCGGTAGCAGCGAGGCATGGATGTTGATGCAGCCCAGGCGCGGGATGGTCAAAACCGCGCGGGGGAGGATCAGCCCGTACGCCGCCACGACCATGAGGTCGGCCTGCCAGGCGCGCAATTCCTCGATGACAGGGGCCTCTTTAAGGCTCAGCGGTTGGCGCACGGGAATAGTGTGTTGCAGGGCGAGCTGTTTGACGGGCCCGCTCGCGAGCTTGCGCCCGCGTCCGGCCGGGCGATCGGGTTGCGTGTACACGGCGCAGATTTCATGCGGCGAGCGCAACAAGGTAGCGAGCGCGTGTGTGGAAAATTGCGGGGTGCCGGCGAAGATGATTCTGAGCGGCGTGGGTGATTTCATAAGTTAACGCAAAGACGCAAAGGAAAAGGATGTTGCGAAGGCCGGTTCAGCGAGATTGCGTGTGGTGCAGGTGCTCTTGGCGTCTTCGCGCCTTTGCGTTGGGTTGTAAAGAACCAACGCCCGTAACTTAAAGAGCTTGGCGCTGCTGTTTTTCCAGCCGCTTGCGGATGCGTTCCTTTTTCAAGCCGGATAAGTAATCCACAAACAACTTGCCGTTGAGGTGGTCGATCTCGTGCTGAATGCAGATCGCGAGCAGGCCACCGGCCTCGAGTTCGAAGGGCTGGCCCAGGCGGTCCAGGGCGCGTATCTGGAGCTGCTCGGCACGCTCCACCCGCTCGAAGATGTCCGGCACCGACAGGCAGCCCTCTTCGGTCTGCACTAAATCTCCGCCGCGCCTCAGGATTTCCGGATTGATCAGGCACAGCGGTTCGTTGTTCTGTAGCGAAATATCAATGACGGCAATGCGCTTGGCGACATTGACCTGGGTGGCGGCCAGGCCGATGCCGGGCGCGTCATACATCGTTTCAAACATATCGTCGAGCAGCGCGCGAATGGCGTCGTCCACCCGGACGACGGGTTTCGCCTTATTGCGCAGGCGCGGGTCGGGGAAGTGCAATATATCGAGGCGGGCCATAAAATCGTGGACAATGCAAAGTGCTAACAGGTTAATATGGTATGTAATTATACTGGATTACCGGCATTGCGTACCAGACAAAACGCGGCTGAGCAGGCGTTGCCGGATGCAGGGGTCGGTTTTAACGGTCGGCACGGATGCCTTACATTGATACATACGAGGCATCTATGTTCACGAACAGATTTCGATGCGGGCGTAGCACAAGCGCGCGTTGTGGCGGATTCATCCCAGGCTTACTGCAGTGGGGCGGCCTCGTCCTGTTGATTTCCGCCCTCGTCCTCACCAGTGTCGCGGCGGCGACGATTGCGCTTAATCCCAAGCATCCCGATCGCTACGTGGTGGTCAAGGGCGATACGCTGTGGGATATCGCGGGGCGCTTTTTACACGAGCCGTGGCGCTGGCCCCAAGTGTGGAAGGGTAATCCGCAGATCAACAACCCTCATCTGATCTACCCCGGCGATGTGATAACGCTACGTTACCGGAACGGCGTGCCGGAACTGGGCTTGGAGCGCGGCGACCGGCGCGGCGCGACCGTGCGCCTGTCGCCACGAGTGCGCTCGGAGCCTTTGATTCAGGCTATTCCCACGATTCCGCCCGATGCCATTCAGCAATTTCTGACGCAGACGCGTCCGGTTGCCTTGGAGGAGATGGAAAGCGCGCCGTACATCGTGGCGAGTGCGGATGAGCATCTCATCAGTGGTGTGGGCGGCAAGATTTACGCCCGCAGCGTTCAGGAAACTAACGATGCCCACGCCCAATCGGAGGCTGTTGCGACTCCGGCTACCGCCCTGGCAGTCACGCCGGGCACGCGCTTCGGCATCTTCCGGCTGGGTGATCCCTACTATAATTCAAGCTCACGCACGGAACGGCATAGCAAGGAAGACATCATCGGCTATGAGGGTATTTATGTAGGCGAGGCCGCGCTGGACAGCCCGGGCGACCCGTCTACTTTGCTCGTCACCAGTGCCAAGCGCGAGATACTCATCGGTGACCGTCTGCTGCGCCTTGAAGAGCGGGCCGTTAATCAGAGCTTTATGCCGCATCCCCCGAATAAGCCCATGGAGGGCCGTATCGTCTCGGTGGTGGACGGCGTTACCCGCATCGGTCAATACCAGGTCGTCGCCCTCAACCTGGGCAATCAGGACGGCGTGGAGGTCGGCCATGTATTGGCGGTGTACCAGCAAGGCGAAACAATCCGCGACACGGTGAGTCCGGAGCGCAACGACACGGTGCAACTGCCCGACGAGCGCGCCGGTATCGTCATGGTGTTTCGCAGCTTTGAGCGCATGAGTTATGCCCTGGTTATGCAGGCCACCGGGCCGCTGCGCCTCTATGATGCCGTGCGGAATCCTTGACGGCGGAGATAAAGACGCAAGGTCAAGATACCAGGGGAAAATTTAAGACCTTTCAGGGGAGGCTTGAGTTGCCGGCTTCACTTGTATCTTTTCGCTTGAATCATTAACCTGCCTGCCACGATGACCGAACTCCACTACTGGCTGGCCCTGTACCGCGCCCCCGGCGTCGGTTCCACGACCTTTCACACCCTGCTCGATCAATTCGGCTCGCCGCGCGCGGTATTCGAGGCCAAACAGCAATTAAGCGCCTGCGGTATTCTCGGCAAGCCCGCCCTGGAATATCTGCGAGCCCCGGACTGGGCGGCGGTAGAGAAAGACCTCGCCTGGCTGGCGCAGCCCGGCCACCATGCGCTTACATTTGCCGATCCCGCTTATCCGCAACTACTGCGCGAGACGGACGGTGCGCCGCCGTTGCTATTTGTCGTGGGTGATCCGGCGGTATTGTCTACGCCGCAACTGGCCATCGTCGGCAGTCGCAATCCGACCCCCGGCGGGCGCGAGACGGCGCAGGATTTTGCCCGCCATCTGGTCGCTACCGGCCTCACCATTACCAGCGGGCTGGCTCTGGGGGTAGACGCCGCGAGCCATCGCGGGGCCCTGGAGGGCGGCGGGCTGACCATCGCCGTGGCGGGCACCGGCCTGGATCGGGTATATCCCGCACGCCATCGCGACCTTGCGCATCAGATTGCCGAGCGCGGCGCTTTGGTATCCGAGTTTGTGCCGGGTACGCCGCCCCTGCCGGATCACTTCCCGCGCCGCAATCGCATTATCAGCGGCTTGTCCCTGGGCACGCTGGTGGTTGAAGCGGCACAGCGCAGCGGTTCCCTGATTACGGCGCGTGTAGCGGCAGAGCAAGGCCGTGAGGTTTTCGCTATTCCCGGCTCCATACATAACCCCCTGGCGCACGGATGCCATGCCCTGATCCGCCAAGGCGCCAAACTGGTTGAGACCGCCAATGATATACTTGAAGAGCTTGGGCCCTCGTTTCAAAGCCTAAGCCCTGCCTCTATAGTTCTGCCGCAGCGGAACGATTATGGTGGGGTCAATGTCGAAGTAGACGCAGAAACACTAAAAGTAATGAATTGCCTGGGGTACGAACCGACGTCGATCGATAGGTTGGTCGAGCGCAGTGGATTGACGGCTGAGTCGGTTTCCTCCATTCTCTTGGTGCTGGAATTGCAGGGTTACGTATCATCTAGTGCGGGCGGTCTCTATTCTCAGCTTGGCAAGAGGGGTCTGACATGAAAGAAAATGTACTGGATGTGTTAATGTATCTCTTTGAAAATTATATGGATAATGAAGTAGAGCATAATCCGGACCAAGAGACCCTGAAGCTTGAGTTAGTGGAGGCCGGCTTTACCCAGGCCGAGATTAACAAGGCCTTCATCTGGCTGGAAGGCTTGGCCGCCTTGCAGGAGAGTCTGCCGCCCCAAACCGTGCGGAACAACCGGTCAATCCGCATCTTCACCGAGCAGGAGGCAGAGAAGCTCGGCGTCGAATGCCGCGGATTCCTGTTATTCCTGGAGCAGGTCGGCGTGCTGGACCAGGCCAATCGCGAGCTGGTCATTGATCGCATCATGGCCCTGGAGACCGAGGAAATCGACCTTGAGCAACTCAAATGGGTAGTGTTGATGGTGTTATTCAACCAGCCCGGCCAGGAGGCCGCCTTCGCGTGGGTCGAGGATCTGGTGTTTGATGAAATGGCGGGCACAGTGCACTAACAGGTGGCTGCAAGCACAATTCTCGCCAGGCTTTGAAGGGACGACTTGCTTGCCGAGTGCTAAACAATTTTATCAATCAATCCAACAAAGCCCGCCATGTGCGGGCTTTGTTGTGTTTTAACCCGGAAGTCAACTGCAATAAATTAATGCTATGAAACACCTTGTTATCGTCGAGTCTCCGGCCAAGGCCAAGACCATAAAAAAATATCTGGGCAAGGACTTCGAGGTCTTGGCCTCGTACGGCCATGTGCGCGATTTACTGCCCAAAGAGGGCGCCGTTGATCCGGACA
>JBDSTW010000121.1:0-13264 GCA_039928055.1 Gammaproteobacteria bacterium
TTGCGCAACCCGGCGATCAGGTGCTGCTGTCGCCGGCCTGTGCCAGCTTCGATATGTACAGCGGCTACGAAGAGCGCGGCCATGTTTTCGTCGCCGCGGTAACCGCCTGTCTTGGATCGCGTGGCGGGGTACTGCCATGAACTTGCCGCAAGCTCCGCGCAGCCCCTACCTGGGAAGACCCGATTACTGGCTGCCGGTGGCCGCTATCGCCCTGCTGGCCCTCGGCCTGGTGATGGTGTGTTCGGCCTCGATCACCATCGCCGAGCGCGACTTGAATCAGCCGTTTTATTATCTGTTGCGCCAACTGGCGTATGTCGGCGTCGGCCTGATCTTTGCCGTCGTTGTGCTGCGCACACGCCTTGTGGTTTGGGAAAAGTCCGGCCCGCTGCTGCTCGTGTTCGGTATCCTGCTGCTGGCGCTGGTGATCATGCCGGGCATCGGCAGAGAAGTGAACGGCAGTATGCGCTGGCTGGCGCTGGGCTTTGTTAATCTGCAGCCCTCTGAATTGCTGAAGTTGTTCATCATCGTGTACCTGGCGGGGTACTTGGTGCGCCGGGGTGAGGAGGTTTGCACCTCGGCGCACGGTTTTTTGAAACCCATGGGGATCCTCGCCCTCATCGCTGTGTTGCTGCTCATGGAACCGGACTTCGGGGCGACGGTCGTCATCGTGGCCACCGCGCTCGGCATGCTGTTTCTGGGCGGCGTGCGCCTGTGGCAGTTTGGGGTGTTGCTGGTGCCGGCCGTACTCCTGCTCGCCGCGTTGGCGCTGACCTCGCCGTACCGTCTGCAACGCCTGACCACGTTTTTAAATCCGTGGGCCGACCCGTTCAACAGCGGCTTCCAGCTCACCCAGGCCCTGATCGCCTTCGGGCGCGGCGAATGGTTCGGGGTCGGTCTGGGCGGCAGCATTCAAAAATTGTTCTACCTGCCCGAGGCACATACCGACTTTTTGTTTGCCGTGCTCGCCGAGGAGCTTGGTCTTATCGGGGCGGTCACGGTCATCGCCTTGTTTGCCGTGCTCGTGTGGCGCGCCTTTGCCATCGGCCAACACGCCGAGCAGAGCGGCAATCGCTTTGCCGCCTTTCTCGCCTATGGCCTGGGCCTGTGGATCGCCCTGCAGGCCGCCATCAATATCGGCGTCAACATGGGCGTACTGCCTACCAAAGGTCTCACCCTGCCGCTGATGAGTTATGGCGGCAGCAGTATTGTGATGAGCTGTGTCGCGATTGCGCTGCTGGTGCGCATCGAGTATGAGCTATGCCCGCGCCGCGGCGCACCCCGTGTTCAGGTGCATGCCGGCGCGCCCGTGTCGGAGCGGCGCATCTATCTGCGCGGCCCGCTGCGGGCGGGGAGAAATCCATGAACCGTATTCTGATCATGGCGGGCGGGACGGGTGGGCACGTCTTCCCGGCGCTCGCAGTCGCTAAAATCCTGATTGCCCAGGGTATCGATGTGCAGTGGATGGGCACGCGCGCGGGCCTGGAAGCCGACGTCGTGCCGCATGCCGGGATCCCCATCTCGTTCATCGCCGTCAGCGGACTGCGCGGCAAAGGCTGGCTGAGCTGGCTGTTGGCCCCTTCCCGGCTGATCGTGGCCTTGTGGCAATCACTCATCTTGGTAAAGCGCTTAAACCCCGGCGTGGTGCTGGGCATGGGCGGCTTTGTCACCGGCCCCGGTGGGTTCGGCGCCTGGCTGCTCGGTAAGCGCCTGGTGATCCATGAACAAAACGCGGTGGCCGGCCTCACCAATCGTCTGCTTGCCCCGCTGGCCAGCAAGGTTCTCGTGGCCTTCCCGGACAGCCTGTCGACCCGACGTAAACAGCATACCGGTAACCCGGTGCGCGCCGAGATTGCCGCCCTTGCCCTGCCGCAGGAGCGTTTGCACGGGCGCAGCGGTCCGTTGCGTCTGCTGGTTTTAGGCGGCAGTCTGGGCGCGCAAATCTTCAATGAAGTAGTCCCTGAAGGCCTGCGGGCCCTGAGCCCTGCCGAGCGCCCCGAGGTCTGGCATCAAAGTGGGGCGCGCAATATCGAGGCTGCGCGCCGCCATTACCTGGAGGCCGGCGTGGCGGTGCGCCTGGAGCCGTTTATCAGCGATATGGCCGCGGCCTATGGCTGGGCGGACCTGGTACTGTGCCGGGCCGGGGCGTTGACGGTGGCCGAGCTTGCCTGCGCCGGCGTGGCCTCCATCCTGGTCCCCTATCCGCACGCGGTGGACGATCATCAAACCCATAACGCGCGCTATTTAGCCGAGGCGGGCGCCGCCCTGCTGGTGCCCCAACCGAGCTTCAAGGCGGCCTTTTTAATCGATTTCATGAAGAGCCTCGGACAGACGCGCACGCGCCTGCTCGCCATGGCCAGCGCCGCGCGCAAGCGCGCGCTGCCCCAGGCGGCTGCCCAGGTAGCCGAGATATGCAAGGAGGCGGCCCATGGTTAATCCCCGCAATCCTGCGCTACCACAGTCCTCACTGGGCATGGGGCGCATCCGGCGCATTCATTTTGTCGGTATCGGCGGCGCCGGCATGGGCGGCATTGCCGAGGTACTGATCAATTTAGGCTATCAAGTCAGCGGCTCGGATATCCATGAGAACAATATGACGCACCGGCTGGCTAAGCTCGGCGCGCAGATATTCATAGGACATGACGCGCGTCATCTGGATGAGAGTGCAATTTACGAGGTTCAGGGAGCGTCACAGGCCGCCGATCCGGCAAAGCGTGCGGCAGATGTCGTGGTCGTCAGCACCGCAGTCGCTGCCGACAACCCCGAGGTGCTGTCCGCGCGCGCGCGACTCATTCCAGTAGTGCCGCGCGCCGAGATGCTGGCCGAATTGATGCGCTTCCGGCATGGCATTGCGGTAGCCGGCACGCACGGCAAGACTACGACCACCAGCCTCACCGCCAGCCTGCTTGCCGAGGGCGGACTGGACCCGACCTTCATCATCGGCGGACGGCTCAATAGCGTCGGCGCCCACGCGCGCCTGGGCGCCAGCCAATATTTAGTGGCCGAGGCCGATGAAAGCGACGCCTCGTTCCTGTGCCTGCAACCGATGCTGGCCGTTATTACCAATATCGACGCCGACCACATGGATAGCTACGGCGGAGATTTCGGGCGGCTGCGCCAGGCCTTCATCGAATTCATCCATCACCTGCCGTTTTACGGCCTCGCCGTGGTGTGTATCGACGATCCGGTCGTGCGCGACATTCTACCCGAGTTAGGGCGCCCGGTGCTGACCTATGGCCTGGCCGAAGATGCCGACCTGCGCGCCAGCAATATCTGCCAGGAGCAGACGCGCACGCATTTTCAGGTGTCGCGTAAAGACGCTCCCCATTGGCTCACCGTCACACTGAATCTGCCCGGCAAACACAATGTGTTGAACGCCTTGGCCGCGATCGCCGTGGCTCATCAGGTTGGCGTCTCCGGCGCGGCCATCCGGCAAGGCCTGGCCGGCTTCCAGGGCATCGCGCGGCGCTTTCAGGTGTACGGCGAGATCGCGGCGCAGGCAGGCCGGGCATTGCTGATCGATGACTACGGCCATCATCCGCGCGAGGTCGCCGCCACGTTGCAGGCGATCCGCGAAGGCTGGCCGCGGCGGCGCCTCGTGGTCGCCTTCCAGCCGCACCGCTACACGCGTACGCGCGACTTGTTTGAAGACTTTGTGGAGGTGCTGGCCCAGGTCGATGTGCTGGTGCTGGTAGAAGTTTACTCCGCCGGCGAGTCGCCCATCGCTGGGGCCGACGGGCGCACGCTATGCCGCGCCATCCGCGCACGCAGCAAGAAGGATCCGGTATTTGCGGCCTCTGCCGCCGACCTCGTCACCCTCTTGCCGGAGGTGCTCCAGAGCGATGACATTCTGCTCATTCTGGGGGCCGGGGACATCGGTACCGTAGCCGCCACGCTGGCACAGAACCTGAGCGCAGGCGCGGAACAAGACGCGGCGCCCGGTAAGGCAACGCAAGACCGTGCGCTGTCCGCATCGGGCAATCCGGGGGCTAAACATTAATGAATGCGCTACCCGAAAATCAGCTGCCGGTGGCACACAACGCCTTCGTCTTGACCGGCCTGCGCGGGACCTTGCGCCATGGAGAGCCGCTCGCACGCCATACCTCATGGCGCGTGGGCGGGCCGGCGCAGCACTTTTACCAGCCGGCGGATATCGATGATGCCGCGGCCTTGCTGCGCCAATTGCCGGACGGTGAAGCGGTGTTGTGGCTGGGGCTGGGCAGCAATTTGCTGGTGCGCGACGGCGGCTTGCGCGGCACCGTGATCGCCACGAGCGGCATGCTCAACGGCCTGACCCAACTGGACGCGCAAACCGTGCGTGCCGAGGCGGGGGTGCCCTGCGCCAAGGTGGCGCGTTTCACGGCGCAGGCCGGTCTGCACGGCGGCGAATTTTTCGCCGGTATCCCCGGCACCATGGGTGGGGCGCTGGCCATGAACGCAGGCGCATTCGGCGCCGAGACCTGGGATCTCGTGCAGCAGGTGGAGACACTGGATCACAGCGGCGCGCGGCATGTGCGCAGCGGCGCGGACTATCAAATCGCCTACCGTAGCGTGAGCGCAGCCAACACCACATCCGGGCTCCCTGATCGGGAGTGGTTTGTGGCCGCCACGCTGCGCCTCACACCGGCGGACAGCGGCAGCGCGATGGCGCGCATCAAACAATTATTGGAGCGGCGTAACCTGACCCAGCCGGCCAACCAGGCGAGCGCCGGCTCGGTATTCCGTAATCCTCCCGGCGATTATGCGGCGCGCCTCATCGAGGCCTGCGGGCTCAAGGGGCGCTGCGTGGGCAAGGCCTGCGTGTCCGAGAAACACGCCAACTTCATTATCAACACAGGCGCGGCGCGCGCGGCGGACATCGAGGCCTTGATCGCCATCATCATTGATGCCGTCGAACAACGGCATGGCGTGCGCCTGATCCCCGAGGTGCGCATCGTGGGTGAACCCGCATGATCCAGGCGCGCGACTTCGGCAAGGTTGCGGTGCTCATGGGCGGGCTCTCCGCCGAGCGCGAGGTGTCGCTGAAGAGCGGCAAGGCCGTCTACGACGCGCTCCTGCGCAAGGGCGTGGATGCCCATGCAATTGATGCCGGCAAAGACGTGTTGCAGCTATTAGCCGCCGGCAACTATGACCGCGTGTTCATCGCCCTGCACGGTCGCGGCGGCGAGGATGGCACGCTGCAAGGCGCGCTGGATATGCTCGGCCTGCCCTACACAGGCAGCGGTGTGTTGGGCTCGGCGCTCAGCATGGATAAATTGCGCGCGAAGCTCATCTGGCTGAGCGCCGGCCTGCCCACGCCCGAGTTTGCCGTGCTCGATGACGCCGCCGATTTTAAGCAGGTAATCGAAAAACTCGGCCTGCCCCTCATGGTCAAGCCCGCGCGCGAGGGTTCGAGCATCGGCATCAGCAAGGTCACCGCCGCCGCGCAACTGCCCGCCGCCCGGCAGGCCGCGGCCGCGTTTGATACCTGCGTGATTGCCGAGCGCTGCATCGAGGGCGCGGAATACACGGCCGCGCTGCTCGGTAACCAGGCCCTGCCGCTGATCCGCCTGGAGACCCCGCGTACGTTTTACGATTACGCGGCCAAATACTCGGCGGACAGCACGCGCTACTTCTGCCCCGCCGGGCTCAGCGCTGTGCAAGAGCAGACCTTACAGGAGATGGCGCAGCGCGCCTTCGAGGCACTCGGCTGTAGCGGTTGGGGTCGCGTGGATTTTATGTGCGATGCACAGGGCCGGCCCTGGCTGATCGAGTGCAACACCGTGCCCGGCATGACCGATCATAGCCTGGTGCCGATGGCGGCCCGTGAGGCGGGCATCGCCTTTGACGATCTGGTGTGGCGCATCCTTGCGGGCAGCCTGGCGGCGCGTGCCCCCGCTGTGGAAACCGCCCATGTATAACAGCCGGAACAGCCAGCGCGATATCGAGCATGCACCCATTAGCTTTAATGAGGATGTATTCCCGGATCCTGCGCATGATGAAGCAATGGCCTCTGGGGAACCCGTGCCTGAATTGGCCCCGTATGACCCTGCCGCCGACCCCGAACCCAACATCTATGATTTTGCGCCAGCGAGCGCGGCGAGCGACCAAACGCCTGCCCTGCCAAAAACCCGGCGCCGACTGGGCGTCATCGCAGCCGGGTTCACGGGGCTCGCCCTCACCGCAGCGGCGGCCTGGGGCTTTATAGAACTGCGTGACCCCGCTACCTTGCCGCTCAAGGCCGTGCATATCGAGGGGGCCTTTACGCATGTCACCACCGCAGGCCTGCAACGCGTCATCGCCGGCGCAACCGGCGGGGGATTTTTATACGCCGATGTCGCTGCCCTGCGCCGCGCCGCTTTAGGCGTGCCCTGGGTGCAGAGCGTCAGCGTGCGCCGCGTCTGGCCGGATACGCTCTATGTCAACGTCACCGAACACACGCCTATTGCCCGCTGGGGCGAGCAAGGCTTGCTCAGCAGCGCCGGCAAGGTGTTTTCGCCCGAGGCGTCGAGTTTCCCGCCCGGACTGCCGGAACTGCACGGGCCGGACGGCACGCAGGCGACGGTGCTGGCGCAATACCGCAGCATGAGCGCGCTCATCGCACCCTTACAACTCCACATCAAACGCTTGGAGCTTGACGAGCGCCGTGCCTGGCGCCTGAGCCTGGACAACGGTATCGAGTTGTTATTAGGCCGCACCGATAGCGCGGCCCATATGCAGCGCTTTGCGCGGGTGTACCCCAGCCTGGCCGCGTCACCGCGCACGATCGAACGCGTGGATCTGCGTTATCACAACGGATTGGCCGTGCGCTGGTCCGGCACAGCGGACAGGCAGCATGCCGATGCCGCAGGATTAACGGGAATTACTCAAGGAAAAACGGATGTCAAAAAAGACTGAAAAAGATCTGATCGTCGGTCTCGATATCGGCACCTCCAAGGTACTCGCCATCGTCGGCGAGATCATGGCGGATGGCCGGGTGGAGATCATCGGCATCGGGTCGCATCCCTCACGCGGCCTGAAAAAAGGCGTGGTGGTCAATATTGAATCCACCGTGCAGTCCATCCAGCGTGCCGTGGAGGAGGCTGAACTGATGGCCGGTTGCCAGATTCACTCCGTGTACGCGGGCATCGCCGGCAGCCACATCAGGAGCCTCAACTCGCACGGCATCGTGGCGATCAGCAATAAAGAGGTAAGCCACGATGACGTGAAACGCGTGATCGAGGCGGCGCGCGCCGTGGCGATCCCCGCCGATCAGAAGATCCTGCACATCCTGCCGCAGGAATTCATCATCGATAACCAGGACGGCATACGCGAACCGGTGGGCATGTCCGGGGTGCGCCTGGAGGCCAAGGTGCATATGGTCACCGGCGCGGTCAGCGCGGCGCAGAACATCTTTAAATGCGTGCGCCGCTGCGGCCTGGAGGTCGATGACATCATCCTGGAACAGCTCGCCTCCAGCTACGCGGTGCTCACCGAGGATGAAAAAGAGCTCGGCGTGTGTCTCGTCGATATCGGCGGCGGCACCACGGACATCGCCGTGTTCACCGAGGGTGCGATACGCCACACCGCCGTCATCCCGATCGCGGGCGATCAGATCACCAACGATATCGCCGTGGCGCTGCGCACGCCTACGCAATATGCCGAAGAGATCAAGATCAAGTACGCCTGCGCGCTCACCCAATTGGCGCTCGCCGAGGAGAGCATCGAGGTGCCCAGCGTGGGCGACCGCCCGGCGCGGCGCCTGGCGCGCCAGACCCTCGCCGAAGTCGTCGAACCGCGGGTTGAAGAGCTGCTCACGCTCATTCAGGCCGAACTGCGGCGCAGCGGCTTCGAGGATTTGATCGCCGCGGGCGTCGTACTCACCGGCGGCAGTTGCAAGATGGAGGGTATGGTCGATTTGGCCGAAGAGATTTTCCATGTGCCGGTGCGCCTGGGCGTGCCGCAGCATATTTCCGGGCTGGTCGATGTGGTGCGCAGCCCGATCTATTCCACCGGCGTCGGCCTGTTGCTGTTTGGCCATCGGCATCCGGACCGGCCGCGCAACGAGGCCAAGCTGAGCGGTGGATTCAAGGGAATATGGGGACGCATGAAGAGCTGGTTTCAGGGAAATTTTTAATAAGGATTACATAACACATAAGGGTTTAGCGAAGGGCGGAGCAGCTTACAAATTTAGGTCTCTACGAGACTGCCGATCAATCAAGTTACAGGAGTAAAGGCTAATGATGTTTGAACTAGTGGATACATACACACCCAACGCCGTCATCAAGGTGGTCGGTGTGGGCGGCGGCGGCGGCAATGCGGTCGAACACATGGTGTCGGCCAATATTGAAGGCGTGGATTTCGTGTGCGCCAACACCGATGCGCAGGCCCTGCGCAATAGCTCGGCGCGCACCACCTTGCAATTAGGCAACGCTATCACCAAAGGCTTGGGTGCCGGCGCCAATCCCGAGATCGGCCGCCAGGCCGCGATGGAGGATCGCGAACGCATCATGGATATCCTCCGTGGCGCCGACATGGTCTTTATCACCGCCGGCATGGGCGGCGGCACCGGCACCGGGGCTGCCCCTATCGTGGCCCAGGTAGCCCGCGAGTTGGGCATACTGGCAGTCGCCGTGGTGACCAAACCGTTTCCCTTTGAAGGGTCGAAACGCCTGCAAATAGCCGAGGACGGTATCAAGGAGTTAACGCAATACGTGGACTCATTGATCACTATCCCCAACGAGAAGCTGCTTAGCGTGCTGGGCAAGAACATCAGCCTGCTGGAGGCCTTCAAGGCCGCCAATAACGTGCTGCTCGGCGCAGTGCAGGGCATTGCCGAGCTAATCACCCGCCCCGGCCTCATCAATGTGGACTTCGCCGACGTGCGCACCGTGATGTCCGAGATGGGTATGGCCATGATGGGTTCGGGCTCGGCCTGCGGCGAGAATCGCGCGCGCAAGGCCGCCGAAATGGCCATCGCCAGCCCGCTGCTGGAGAACATCAGTCTGGCGGGCGCACGCGGCATCCTGGTCAATATTACCGCGGGCATGGATATGTCCATCGGCGAATTCGAGGAGGTCGGCAATACCGTCAAGGATCTGGCCTCGGACAATGCCACCGTGGTGGTCGGCACGGTGCTCGACCCAGATATGCACGATGAATTGCGCGTCACCGTGGTGGCGACCGGCCTCGGTCCTATCTCAAGGTCCGTGGAGGAACGACCCGCCGTCAAACTCGTACAGCGCGATAAAAGCGGCATGGTCGACTACGGTCAGCTGGACCGCCCCACCGTGATGCGCAACCAGGCAGCCACGGAGCGTTTCGCGAAGCCGCAGGATTCCAGTTTGGATTACCTGGATATTCCCGCCTTCCTGCGCCGCCAGGCAGATTAGAGGCTGAGTCATGGGCGTTACAGAAAATTAAATGTCTGCCCAGTAGCACGCATGGGCTGAGATGGAGGTTAATAGCGCGGTTTAAAAGCTTGAAAGACAACGAGATCAGCCACTTGCGTAGCCACCTGCTGGCGCCTGCGCTATGCTCGTGCTATTATTGCAGGGCACTATAAGGAACTCTGAATAATCCATCCATGGAATTTTCAGAGACAAAAAGCAAAAGACGTGGCTTTTACTTTTCTTCATTTTTCAAATACGTGATATTTGAAAAATGGCGGCGCATCCTTGTGCCATACGGAATCTCTGAATAAATCAGAGATTCTTTAAACAGTTAGGCGAGAGAACAGAACAGCATGATAAGACAACGCACACTGAAAAATGTGATTAGGGCGGCAGGTGTCGGCCTGCATACGGGGGAGAAGGTTTACCTGACGTTGCGGCCCGCCGCTGTGAACACAGGCATCGTATTTCGCCGCACCGACCTCCCCATACCCATAGAGATTGCAGCGCGCCCGGAAAATGTCGGCGACACGCGCCTTTCTACGACCTTGGTGCAAGGCAATGTGCGTATCTCTACAGTAGAACATCTGCTGTCGGCGCTGGCCGGGCTCGGCATTGATAATGCTTACATTGATCTTAGCGCCGCCGAAGTCCCGATCATGGACGGCAGCGCGGGTCCGTTTGTGTTTCTTATTCAGTCGGCAGGCATCGAAGATCAGAACGCCCCCAAGCGCTTTATCCGCATCAAACGCACGATACGCGTGGAAGATGGCGATAAATGGGCGCGCTTCGATCCCTTCGAGGGCTTCAAGGTCTCCTTCGGAATCGACTTCGATCACCCCGTATTCCGCGGCCGCCGCCAGGATGCCTCGGTCGATTTCTCCACCACCTCGTTCGTGAAAGAGGTCAGCCGTGCGCGTACCTTCGGCTTTATGCGCGACCTTGAATTATTGCGCGACAAGAGCCTGGCCTTGGGCGGCAGCCTCGATAATGCCATCGTCATGGACGATTACCGCATCTTAAATGAGGACGGGCTGCGCTACGAAGATGAGTTCGTCAAGCACAAGGTGCTTGATGCCATCGGCGATCTGTATCTGCTCGGACACAGCCTGATCGGCGCATTTAGCGGCTACAAGTCCGGCCACGAATTGAATAATCGCCTCTTGCGCAGCCTCACCGCCGATGAAAAGGCGTGGGAGCTGGTCACTTTTGACGATGAAAGCCGCGCCCCGGTCTCCTACCGCCAGCCGGTGTGGGCAACTTAAAGATAGGGGAAAGATCCCACTGGAACACAACGCGGTTTGAGTGAAGTTAAGATTCCTCTTTCCTCTTGTATCTTGTATCTTGCCTCTGCCGTTGTGCCAGGCGCAGCAATACGGCCTTAAGCGCCGGATCCGCAGTCGCATCAGCGGCGCTGCGCAGTACCGCGCCAGCCTGCTCGGAAAGCACGGGCCGGGCCACTGCGCTGGGCGGTTGCGGATCGTCGAGCGGGCTGACCTTGATGCGAATTGCCTGTAGCGCGCCCAGCCCCGGCTGTTTCCTCAACTGTTGCAATATACCGGCGACATGAAAGCGCAGCTTGGCCGCCCAAGCCGGCGAATCGGCATGCAGCACGGCGAGTTCCCCTTTAATATTCGCTACTTTGCAGTGCTGCTCTAAGGGCGGGGGGAGTTGCGCGTGCAGCGCGCGGGTGGCTTTTTGCAGGCGCTCGGCCTGAACAAGCAACTGCTGCAATTCGCCGTCCTTTTTGAATAACTGACGTACTGGTTTAAAGGAGTTCATGGGCATGGCAGCCGTGGGTGCGCTATAATAATTCGCAGCCCTGTATGCTAATGAAGGTCGCTGCGAAGCCTAAACATCAGCCTATAATAGGCCACTTGTACTGGCTTAAATAGTTTTTGCCTGCTGGCTCCTGTATATCAGCCGCAAGCTATAATCGGGTACGCCTATCACGCCGTGTACCTCAACCTTTCCCTTTCGATGCAATTCACATTAGATAATGGCCAGCAAATTCCTTAGCAAGATATTCGGTAACCGCAACGAGCGCCTGCTCAAGCGCATGTACAAAACCGTGACGCAGATAAATGCGTTGGAGCCGCAGTTTGCCGCGCTCACCGATGAGCAACTGAGCGCCAAAACCGGCGAATTCCGCATGCGCCTCGCGCCGACCTCCGCCGGCGGTAAGGGTGAGACAGTCGACGACCTGCTGCCCGAGGCGTTTGCCGCGGTACGCGAGGCCGGCAAGCGCGTGCTGGGCATGCGCCACTTCGACGTGCAGCTCATCGGCGGCATGGTGCTGCACAGCGGCAAGATCGCCGAGATGCGTACCGGCGAAGGCAAGACCCTGGTCGCCACGCTCGCTGCTTACTTGAATGCCTTGCCGGGTCTGGGTGTGCACGTCGTCACGGTGAACGATTACCTGGCGCGCCGCGATGCCAAGTGGATGGGCCAGATATATGAGTTCCTCGGCATGATCACCGGCGTGGTGGTGGCAGGCATGGACGCGGACGAAAAGCGCGCCGCCTATAACGCCGACATTACCTACGGTACCAATAACGAAGTCGGCTTTGATTATCTGCGCGATAATATGGCCTTCACCACTGCGGCGCGCATGCAGCGCAAATTGAATTTCGCCATTGTCGATGAGGTTGACTCCATCCTCATCGACGAGGCGCGCACTCCGCTGATTATTTCCGGCCCCACCGACGATAATTCCGATCTCTACCAGAAGATCAATCTGCTGATTCCCAAGCTGGTGAAACAGGAAGGCGAGGAAGGAGCGGGCGATTACTCGGTCGACGAAAAGTCGCGCCAGGTTTTTCTCACCGAAGAGGGACATCAGCGCGTCGAAGAGCTTCTGCTGGAGGCGGGCATCTTGCAGGAAAACGACAGCCTGTACGATGCGTCCAACATCAACCTCATGCATCACCTGAATGCGGCGCTGCGCGCCCACGCCTTGTTCCAGCGCAACGTCGATTACATGGTCAAGGACAAGCAGGTCATCATCGTCGACGAGTTTACCGGGCGCACCATGCCGGGGCGGCGCTGGTCGGAGGGCCTGCATCAGGCCGTCGAGGCCAAGGAGGACGTGCCCATCCAGAATGAAAATCAAACGCTGGCCTCGATCACCTTTCAAAACTATTTCCGTCTTTACAATAAGCTCTCCGGCATGACCGGCACGGCCGATACCGAGGCCTTCGAATTCCAGCAGATATACAACCTCGAGGTGGTGGTGATCCCCACCCACAAGCCGATGGTGCGCAAGGATTACGGCGACCTCGTCTACCTAACGGCCAAGGAAAAATTCAGTGCCATCATCCAGGATATCAAGGATTGCCAGGCGCGCATGCAGCCCGTCCTGGTGGGCACGGTGTCCATAGAGATATCGGAATATCTATCCGGCCTGCTAGACGAGGAAAAGATCAAGCACCGTGTGCTTAACGCCAAGTTCCATGAACATGAAGCGGAGATCGTCGCCCAGGCCGGGCGCCCCGGAACGGTAACCATAGCCACTAACATGGCCGGGCGCGGCACCGACATCGTGCTCGGTGGCAGCCTCGCGGCCGAACTCGCTGCCCTGCCGGAGGCTGATGCAGACACCGTGGCGCAACTGCGTCAGGACTGGCAGGTGCGCCACAACGAAGTCCTTGCCAGCGGCGGGCTGCACATCATCGGCACCGAGCGCCACGAATCGCGGCGCATCGACAACCAGTTGCGCGGCCGCTCGGGGCGCCAGGGCGATGCCGGATCGAGCCGTTTTTATCTTTCGCTGGAAGACAGCCTGATGCGTATCTTTGCCTCGGAGCGTGTCGGCAGCCTCATGCAAAAACTCGGCATGAACGAAGGCGAGGCCATTGAACATCCGTGGGTGAGCAAGGCGATCGAGAACGCGCAGCGCAAGGTTGAAGGGCGCAACT
>JBDSTW010000122.1:0-2060 GCA_039928055.1 Gammaproteobacteria bacterium
TCGGTTTGCCGTCGAATTTGACCACCACATCACCCGCCTGGAAACCCGACTTGGCGGCGGGACTGTCCGGCAGCACCCGGGCAACCAGTGCGCCCTCGGGTTTCGCCATGCCGAAAGATTCGGCCAGGTCGTTGGTAACATCCTGAATCAAAATACCGAGCCAGCCGCGTGTGACGCGACCCTTGGTCTTCAATTGCTCGGTCACCTCCATCGCCACATCCACGGGGATCGCAAACGACAGGCCCATGAACCCGCCGGTACGGCTGAAGATTTGCGAGTTGATGCCGACCACTTCGCCTTTCAGATTAAACAGCGGGCCGCCCGAATTGCCGGGGTTGATCGCGACATCGGTCTGAATGAAAGGCACATAGCTTTCCGACGGCAGATTGCGTCCGATGGCGCTGACGATACCCGCGGTTGCCGAGTGATCGAAGCCGAACGGCGAACCGATCGCGAGCACCCATTCGCCGACCTTGAGGTTGCTGGAGGAGCCCAGTTTTACCACCGGCAGGTTTTGCGCCTCGACCTTCAACAGCGCAAGATCGCTGCGTGCGTCGGTGCCCACGACCTTGGCCACGAGATCGCGCCGATCGCTGAGACGTACGATAATCTTGTCGGCATTTTTAACGACGTGATTGTTGGTCAGTACATAGCCATCGGGTGAAATAATGAACCCGGAGCCCAGGGATTGCGCATCGAACTCCTCGGGAACCGCGGGGCCGCCCTGACCCTCGCCGAAGAAGTGCTTGAACAGATCATTAAACGGGCTGCCCTCGGGAAGATTGGGTATCTCCATACCCGGCGGAAGTTGCGGCATGGTGCGTTTGATTTTCTGCGTCGTGCTGATATTGACGACGGCCGCGCTGTTTTGCTCGACCAGGGCGGTAAAATCCGGCAGATTCGGCGACTGGACAGTGCTCTGGGCATGGGCGGGTGCAAACGCGAACATCAATAGCGAGAACAGATACAGGACGCGTAAGCGATTATGGGTAAACGACGGCTGGGTCATGAAGGCTCCTAAATTACTAAACAATGTCCGGCTTGAGTCCGGACGATTTGAGTTGATGCAATTGCATGAGCGGTGTGGCTGCGCAGCGCAGGATTACGGGCTGGTAACGCGTGTCCTTGCTGATGCTTGCCGCGTACCCGCGTAACCAAACAAAACCTCCGGCCAAGCCAACCAGCCCGAACAGGATGGTCATGCCCTCTGTTTGAGTTATCTGCAGGCGGGCGTTAAAGGCCTCGCCAAACAGGGCCAGAATCAACATGGCCAACAGGGGCACCGCATAGACCGCCAGCGAGCCGCGCACCATGGCATCTTCGTGCAGGCCGATGATAACCTCATCGCCGGCCTTGGCGGCCAGCGTGTTCAGCACCTTGATGCGCGAGCGCCGCACGCCTAATACCTTGGCGAGCACCGCCGTGCCGCAACCCTTATTGACAGAACAGCCGCCGCAGGTCGTTTTGCGCTGCGTCTCAACCCAGGCGAAATCATCCTGGACTTCCACGACGCGGGCGCCTTCTTCGATCATGGTTTGCTTTGACGTTCTATGGATTGGCCGATGAGCCGGACGGCCGCCATCGGGACCTCGCCCAGCAGCGTGATTTGATGCCCGTCGCTAACCCTGCCGTAGGCATTAACAGCCCCGCGATGCGATGTGCCGACAAATTTATCCTTGGGATCTAATTTTTCGATGAATACCGAGACGGAGGCCAGGCCGTCCGTTAATACAATATGCTCAACGGGCATTTGATTGGCCGGCATAATATATTTATTGTGCTCCGCCATGCGAAATCCATCAGGCATCTTCTGTATGTGCCATTCCCGATCGCCGACAACCTTCGAGGAGTCCGCTAAAGGCTCTTGCCGGGCGGACGGGGGAATTCCGGTTTTTTCCGCAGCCACGGCATGATCCGCGATCGTCGCAACTGACTCCCCGATGGAAGAAGCGCCACCGCTGTTCAGCTTGATCTCGGTAAACATCATCTGCTCAAGAGGCACTCCGCTTTCATTCAGCATATCGGCTTTTAACAAGAGGCCGCTGGCGTCGTCTATCCAT
>JBDSTW010000123.1:0-1836 GCA_039928055.1 Gammaproteobacteria bacterium
CGGAACCCGCTGGCAACCTCTTTCAGCTCGATACTGCGTCCGTCACACTCTTGTCGCAGTAATTCCAGGCTCTTGCGGATGTCGCTGCGCTCCGGCTGCAGGCCTTCCTCGAACAAGGCCTGCAGGCGCTCAATGCTGAGTGGTTGCCCGGCGGCCATCAGGCCCGCTTCGATAATCTGCTTGAGTTGTTCGGCGCTTACTGACATGAGGTGGCAACCTTGAGGTGTATGGGCCCGAAGGGCTCGGTCTGCACGATGTCGATCAGCGACTCCTTGATGAGTTCAAGCATCGCCAGGAGCGTGACGACGACGCCCTTGCGCCCTTCCTCGGGGATGAACAGGCTGGCGAAATCGGTAAACGTATCGGCGTTTATCCTGAGCAAGAGCTGCGACATACGCTCGCGCACCGAGAGCGGCTCGCGTTGAATGTGATGATGGGTAAACATCTCGGCGCGCGCAAGCACCTCTTTAAAGGCGCGTAATATTTCCTGGAGGCTCACCGTGGGCACGGGCCGCACCGCGCGCGTCAGCGGCATCTCGGCCTCTACCTGAAAAATATCACGGCCAAGCTGGGGCTGAGCATTGATATCGTCCGCGGCTTGCTTGTAGCGCTCATATTCCTGCAAGCGGCGAATGAGTTCCGCGCGCGGATCGTCCTCTTCCACGGTATTGACGGGACGCGGCAATAACATGCGCGACTTGATCTCCGCCAGCATCGCCGCCATCACCAGATATTCGGCGGCCAGCTCAAGCCGAATCTCCTTCATTAACTCCACGTACGCCATGTATTGCTCGGTGATCTTGGCAATGGGGATTTCGAGGATATTAAGGTTCTGATGCCGGATTAAATACAACAGCAGATCGAGCGGCCCCTCGAAGGTTTCCAGAAAAACCTCCAGCGCATGCGGCGGAATATACAGATCGCGCGGCAGGCGCATGAGCGCCGTGCCCCCCACGATGGCATACGGCAATGCACCTGGCTGCGCCTCGGCTTCGTTGTTTGCGGCTTCGATAAGCGAATTGGTCATAGAATTTCTGGCGATGAATTAATCAATGAAGCAGCGCAAAGGTCCTAGCTATACAGCACACCCACTGCTTGCCGCACCTCGTCCAGGGTTTCACGCGCCACATCCCGCGCCGCTGCGCAGCCATCGGCGATAATCTTTTTTACCCGGTTCGGATCGGCGCTGAATTCCGCGGCGCGTGCGCGAATCGGCGCGAGTTCGGCCAGCACGGCGTCGATCACCGGCTGCTTGCACTCCAGGCAACCGATGCCGGCGCTGCGGCAGCCCTGCTGCACCCACGCCTTCGTGTCGTCATTCGAATAGACCTGGTGCAGCGGCCAGACCGGGCACATCGTAGGCTCGCCCGGATCGGTGCGCCGCACCCGCGCCGGGTCGGTACGCATGGTACGCAAGCGGGTCTCGACCGATTTCGGATCCTCGCGCAGGCCGATGGTATTCCCATACGACTTGGACATCTTTTGCCCGTCCAGGCCCGGCATCTTGGAGGTGGGCGTCAACAAGGCCTGCGGCTCGGGCAATATAACACGCCCTCCGCCCTCCAGATAACCGCACAGGCGCTCACGATCGACCGGCGAAATATTTTGCAGCGGCGCCAATAAGGCGCGTGCCTGTTCCAGCGCAGCCTGATCACCCTGCTCCTGATAGCGCTTGCGTAGCGCCTGGTAAGCTGCGGCATTTTTTGAGCCCAGTTTAGTGATCGCCGCCGCCGCCTGTTCCGCGAAGTCCGGCGTGCGTCCGTACAGATAATTAAAGCGCCGCGCCACTTCCCGCGTCAATTCGACGTGCGCTACCTGATCCTCGCCCACCGGCAC
>JBDSTW010000124.1:0-2241 GCA_039928055.1 Gammaproteobacteria bacterium
GCACCACGGTATCAAATACGACCAGCACGCGTGCATGTCCCAGGTGGCAATAGTCATAGACGGTCATGCCGCAGACATACAGGCGCACCTTGCCCGGCTCGATCGGGACGAATAATTCCTTGGTGCGTGTCAGGCTATTGTGAATGTGCAGCATGTGCGATTATTTTTATATATTTATGAGAAAATTTGTTACGCCTTGGACGATAAGCCGGCTTGCAGGCGCTGGCGCGCGCGCATTGCACCCATAAGCGGCAGTAGACGCGCCATTTCAGGGCCATCCAATGCCCCCGTGAGGATAGCACGCAAGGGCTGAAATAGCGCCTTGCCGCCGATACCCGTTTCTTTCTTGAGCTCCGCGGCCAAGGCCTTAAAATCGGCCGGGTATTGGTCGAGCGCCTGCACCGCGTGCGCAAAAAACTCGCTGCCTGCCTGATCGATAATGCGACGCGCGTCCGCGTCCGGCTCCAAAACATCCTCATATAAAATGCGCGCCCAATGCAGGACATCGTGCGGCAGGCTTACATTGGGCCGCACTGCTTCGATAAAATCATTTATCTGCTGTGGCGGAACGAGCGCGTGAACTTCCGCACCCGCCCACCGCCAAAGCTCATCAATACTCGATTGTGCAATAGCCTGCTGCTGCCAGTGCAGTAATTGTGCGCTATCGAAACGCGCCGGAGACCGTCCGATTTTGCCGAGGTCAAATTCCGCGGCAAGCTCATCAAGGCTGCGGTAGGCATTAACTTCATAGTGATGCCCCAACTGCGCCAGATAATTATTCAACGCACCCGGGAAATAACCCGCCTCGCGCAAACCGCTCACACTATTGCCTCCGTCACGCTTGGACATCGGCGCCCCGTCCGGCCCCAGGATCAGCGAGACATGCCCGTATTCCGGGATGCGCAGGCCCAATGCCTGTAGCAGCATGATCTGGCGCGGCGTATTACTCAGGTGATCCTCGCCGCGCAATACGTGTGTGACGTCCATAAGCGCATCGTCGAGGGCGTTGGTGAAAAAGAAAGCGGGCGTGCCGTCCGCGCGCCGGATAATAAAATCGCCGATATCATCGCTGTTAAAGATCTGCGAGCCGCGTACCAGGTCGTTAAATTCCACGCTCCGGCCGCGCGGGATGCGAAAGCGCAAGGTTGGCTTTAAGCCCTGGCTCATGCGTTGCGCAATTCTTTCCGCCGGAAGATCCGCGCAGATATTGGCATAACGCGGCGGCCGGCCCGCGGACAATTGGGCCTTGCGCGCGAGGGCAAGCTCCTGCGCGCTGCAAAAACACGGATAGGCCAGGCCTTTTTCGCTGAGAATATCGAAATAACTTTGGTAAATCGCGGCGCGCTCCGATTGCAGATAAGGCCCCTGCGCACCGTTTGTCTGCGGACCCTCTTGCCAGGCCAAGCCCAACCAGTGCAAATCATCCTGCAGGGCTTCGATATAATCAACCGTGCTGCGATCCCGGTCGGTATCTTCGATACGCAGCAGGAAGATTCCCCGCTCGCGCCTGGCCAGCAGCACGCAAAACAACGCGATGCGGGCATTACCCAGGTGGAGAAGGCCTGTCGGGCTCGGCGCAAAGCGGGTCTTGATTGTGAGTGAGGCCATAACCGCGCAGTTTAGCGTAAAAGCCGTAGCGGATAAAACAAACTCCCCTTTCTACCGCCGGGCAAACCCTTTATCATTCCTGCCTGATTGCCTGCACACAAACCAGGAGTAGAAAGACGTGAAACATCTGTTAATCCGCTTAGCCCTCGCCGTTTCCCTGTTCGGCACAACACTGAGCATACAGGCCGCCGATGCACACCAGAAACCTGCGCCGAAAGAGCCCGTGCCTGCGGCCGCCGGTAAAGATGCCGATACCCAAGAAAGCCTGCCCAAGGAAACACCCGCCCCGCTGCTGCTGCCGCGCGTGCGTATCCAAACCAGTCTCGGCGACATGATCCTGGAACTCTACGACACCAAGGCGCCGCAAACAGTAGCGAATTTTCTCAGCTACGTTCGTGAAGGAACCTATGACGGCACGATATTCCATCGCGTTATTAGCGATTTCATGATTCAGGGCGGCGCATACGGCGCTGATTACAAACCGCGCTATACCCGCGCACCCATTCCCACCGAAGCGACTAACGGGCTTAAAAACGAGCGCGGCACCATCGCCATGGCGCGTGAATACGAGCCCAATTCCGCTACCAATCAATTCTTCATCAACGTAGTCGATAATCGCATCCTGAATCATCA
>JBDSTW010000125.1:0-3585 GCA_039928055.1 Gammaproteobacteria bacterium
ATCCAGGTAAAAAACAGCATGATGCCCACCGCCAGCACCGAGCCGGGCAGGGCGTAGCCGAGCGTGGCGAGGCGCATCGACAGGCGCGTCAGATTATCCGGCCATAGCTTGCGTACATAGGCGAGCAATAAGGCCCCGCTGACCGTCAGCAACGCCGCCAGCGCCCCCAACATCAGTGTGTGGCGAATGAATTCCAGGTAACGCGCATCCACACCCTTAAACGCCGTGCCGACCACCCAGATTATAAGTTGCAGGATGGGAATGATGAAGGCCAGGGCGAACACGGTGGTCGCCGCGCATGTAGCGAGCACGGCACGCGCTCCCTTGAGTTGGTAGCGGTGATCGCGCACGCCCTTGCCGCTGGTGTAAAAGCGCGCCTGGCCGCGCCAGCGCCGTTCGCCGTAGAGGGCGAGCGTGACGAACAGCAATAATAGCGTGGCCAGTTGCGCGGCGGCGTTAATATTGAACAACCCGAACCAGGCCTTATAGATGGCGGTGGTAAAGGTGTCGTAATTGAAGATGGAAACGGCACCGAAATCGGCCAGCGTTTCCATCAAGGCCAATGCCACGCCGGAGGCTATTGCGGGCCGCGCCATGGGCAGCGATACACGGTAAAACGCCGCCCACGGGCCTAGACCCAGGATCCGCCCGCTCTCCAGCATATTGCGCCCCTGGCTCAGGAAGGCGGCGCGCGCCAGCATGTAGACATACGGATAAAGCGCCAACACCATGACGGCGATCACGCCGCCCTCGGAGCGGATACGCGGAAACCAATAACCGTGCACGCCGAACCAATCCCGTAGCACACCCTGCACCGGCCCGCTGAAATCCAGCAGGCCGATGGCCACGAAGGCGAGCACATAGGCCGGCATGCCCAGGGGCAACATCAGCATCCAGTCAAACAGGCGGCGGCCGGGAAATTCGCACATCACCGTGAGCCAGGCCAGCCCCACGCCGATGACGAGCACACCGGCGCCTACGCCGAACATGAGCACAATGGTATTGCGCAACAGATCGAGCAGCACCGTGTCGGCGAGATGGCGCCACACCGCGCTCTCGGAGACCAGCCAGGCGGGTAACAGCATCAGAATGGGTATGGCGAGCAAGCCCGCAAGCAGCAGGCTGGCCAGACGCCACCACCTGCCATCGGCGCCAAAGCGCCGTTCGCGCCGGGCAAATACGCGGGCAGGAATGACGCTTTCTGGGACCGTGCTCATGGAATTCTTACGCGATTACCTTTTCACAACTCAACGCAAAAGGCGCCCAGGACTCATAAGAATTATCTCAGCCGGAGCGAATAGGTAAATTTACATTAAGCTTGGCTTTAAAAACCTTTGCGTCTTGGCGCCTTTGCGTTATGCCTTTGTCTTAAACATACCGATGACTTATTTATAGCCCGCCCTATCCATCAGCATGACCGCCTTGGCCTGCAACTTACCGGCCTCGGAGACATTAATGGTGTCGTGCTTAAACTCACCCCAGGCGGCAACCTCCGCGTTAGGCTTGACCTTAGGGTTCCCGGGGTATTCGAAGTTGCTGTCGACAAACAGGCTCTGCGCCTTAGGTGTGGACAGCCATTCCAAAAACTTCACCGCCGCCTTCATGTGCTTGGAATGCAGCGTTACGCCCGCCCCCGAGATATTCACGTGCGCGCCGCGATCGTTCTGATTGGGCCAGAATAGGGCGAGGGGTGCGTCAGGATGGCTGTGCTTCAGGCGGCCAAAGTAATAACTGTTCACGATACCCACATCGCACTGGCCCTGCGCCATGGCCTTGAGCAGATTTTCGTCGTCGGAAAACACATCCGTAGCGAGGTTCGCAACCCAGGATTTGACGATCGCCTCGGCCTTCGCCTCGCCCAGATGCGAGATCATCATAGCCACCAGGGACTGGTTGTAGACCTTCTTGGAGGAACGCAGGCACAGCCGCCCCTTCCATTTGGAATCACCCAGCGCCTCGTAGGTGGACAGCTCGCCGGGCGTTACCGTTTTCGTGTTGTAGACAATCGTGCGGGCACGCACGGACAGGCCGTACCAACGCCCCTCCGGGTCGCGCAGATGCGCGGGGATGTTCTCATTAAGAATCTGGGAGTCTACCTTGGCCAACAGACCGGTTTGCGCCGCCTGCCAGAGGTTGCCCGCATCCACCGTAATCAGCATATCCGCCGGGGTGTTAGCGCCTTCGGCCTTGAGCCGCGCCAGGAGCGGGCCGTCCTGACCCGTGACCAATTTAATTTCGGCGCCGGTTTCTGCCTTGTAGGCATCAAAAAGCGGCTTGATTAACTTCTCGATGCGCGTTGAATAAACTACCAGATGATCCGCGCCGTGAAAGCCCAGGGCCGATGCCCCTGGGCTTTCGACATCACCATCCGCTTCCTGCGCAGCCTGCGCAGCAAAGGGTAAGGCAAAGGTCATCGATAACAGATAGACCGCAAAAAGCATGTGACGTTGAAGCTGAAACATTTTGTCCTCCAAGGAACTAAAGGGCGTAAGGTGTCCCGTTAAGACAAACGATAATTATTATCATTCAATAAAGCAATAGATTTGACCGGGGAAGAGAAAATATAGCTGTGCTGCACGGGAAATCGGATGAAGCGAAGGGGCACAAACCAGCGGGGATTACAAAAAACAAAGGCCGGTTTGCGCCGGCCTTTGTTGAGGATTGCGGCTGTTACTTCTTTAAGGACAAGATAAACTCGGCTAAAGCATCGATATCGGCATCAGCAACGCGCGGCGAGTAGGCGGGCATGGTGCCCATGTTCCAGCGGCCTTTACCGCCACTGTGAATCCACTTAACCAGGCTTTCTTTGGCGCCCGCATCACCTTTATACTTTTCGGCCACGTCATTCCAGCCCGGGCCGACGCGCTTGGCTTCAATGCTGTGGCAGGCAAAACAGCCACTCGCCTTCGCCAGGGCCTTGCCTGCTTCCATATCCAGCGCGGCATGGGCCTGACCTGCCAGCATCAACATCGCCACCGTGGAGCCGACTATCCAATTTAACTTCATTTTGCTCTCCTATCTAAGTTAGATTTCAACGTTTAAAAAGTAAGGTGCCTGAAATACGCATTAAACTCGTACAAACGGCATTATTATCTCATCAATTCAAACAAAAAGAACACGATTTTTAGAATCAGTACAAAAAAATATAGGTGGGGTAGCGCGGAACTATTGAGGCTGATTTATACACAAGATAAAGCCGGCCGCTGGCAGATTAAGCGGGCTGCAGGTTGGCATAAGACACCATCAGCCACTTACTTCCGGCGCGGCGGAAATTGACCTGCACGCGCGCCTGATCGCCTCGGCCTTCATAGTTCAAAATTACGCCTTCGCCGAACTTGGCGTGCACCACCTGCTGGCCCAGGCGCAATCCGGGCAAAGCCTCGCCTTCAGGCCGGGACGGTGCCCTGGCCGCCGTAGGCCTTGGTGTCCAGGACTCCGCAGCCGGACGACTCACCGCAGCGCGCATGCGCACCTCTTCGATCAATTCGACCGGGATCTCGTGGATAAAGCGCGACGGCCCGGGGCAGGTCTCTTTGCCGTGCAGGCGTCGGCTCTGCGCATAGGTTAGATAAAGCTGCTGCTTGG
>JBDSTW010000126.1:0-2483 GCA_039928055.1 Gammaproteobacteria bacterium
AACACATCACTGCCGGATTTTAACGTTTCCATGCACCGCCCCCTTTGCCAAATTCGGTTAAATCTGAAAATTGAGAAATATAAATTCGAAGTTTAAGACTTTCCTGCCGTAGAGTCGAACGAGCGGCGCGGAGCGCCTCGAACCCGGCAATATACAGTCTTTCCACTAACCGGACATAGCTGCGCAAGGCCTGCGCTTTGCCACCCTAACCGCGCATAGGCTATATTACGGCCCTTTCCCCATACCCCTTCGAGGAGACCCACGTGAAAATAGCCGCGGGCAGAGTAGTTGCCATGCATTACACCCTCACCGACGACAGCGGTGAGGTATTGGACAGTAGCATCGGCGGCGCGCCGCTTGCTTATCTGCACGGGTACAACAACATCGTGGCCGGACTGGAAAAGGCCTTGGAGGGCGCGGAGCTTGGTTTTAAAGCCAAGGTTACGGTAGCGCCCGCGGACGGCTACGGCGAGAAGGATCCCAAGGCCGTATTCGAGGAGCCGCACACTAGCTTTGCACCCGACATGAAGTTAACGCCCGGCATGCAGGTCCATGCCGAAGGCGAACACGGTCCGACCACCCTTACTGTGGTCACGCTGACGCCTACCGGCGTCGTGCTTGATGCCAATCACCCGCTGGCCGGCAAGACCCTGCATTTCGATGTGGAGGTCGTAGAGGTGCGCAAGGCCACACGCGAAGAGCTTGCGCACGGTCATGTGCACACAGGACATGATCATCATTAGGATCAAGCTCACTTCTCCCCGTACAAAATCGTAACTATTTTGCAACGCCGGGCGGCGGCGCTTGTCAAAGGGAGCAAGCGGGGGTTTTCCATTCCGTATGCTGTTCCCATAGGTAGGCGAAACGATGCAAAGGTGGTATTGGGCGGTTGTTATGCTGGCTTTAGTGAGTGCTTGCGCGACCGCGCCCGAACCGTTGCGCGGCGAATTTTCCGGCGTGACTCCGCAGACGGCGCAAAATGCCACCGGCCAGCACGTACGTTGGGGTGGGAAGATAATCAAAACCAGCCCCGGACAAAACGAAACCTGTTTTGAAATCTTGAGCTACCGTCTTAACGAGAGCGCCCGACCGGTTGAAGGCGATAACACGCAGGGCCGCTTTATCGCCTGTGCACCGGGCTTTTATGATCCCGATGTATATGCCAGGGAACGCGCGGTTACCGTAGTCGGCACGGTGAGTACGCCCATCACGGAGAAGGTCGGCGATTACGATTATCGTTATCCCCGTGTCGCCGCACAGACCGTCCGGCTCTGGCCGGTGCAACCCAAGGTGTACGCCGTCCCGCGTTACTACGATCCTTTTTATGATCCCTTCTTCCCGTTCGGCTATGGGCCGCATCGTCACCGGCATTGGCCGCATTAAGGGTGAGCTTATGCCCCTGCAATTAACGCGCGCTTTACTGATTTCCACGGCATTGAGCTTATTGCTGAGTGCATGCGCCGTTTCACCGTTCAATAAGGTCGGCCTGGAGCAAACCGACCGCACTGTCAGCTATACCCAAGCCGTGCAAAATTCGGATACCGTGCGCGATCGCCAGGTACTGTTTGGCGGCAGCATTATTTCTACGCACAATTTTGCCGATCATACCGAGATCATCCTGCTGGCTTATCCCGTGGATAACACCGACCGGCCGAACACCTCGGCCGCGCCTTTAGGCCGCTTTATCGTAGTACATCCCGGCTATCTTGAGGGCACACAATATGCCCCCGGACGTTTGCTGAGCGTGCGCGGCACATTGCGCGGCGTGCGGGTGCTGCCTTTAGAACAAAATCAATACACCCACCCCCTGCTCAACGCGCACGAGCTGTACCTGTGGCCCAGGGATGATACGCCGCCGCAAGGCTATTTCCCGCCTTGGTTGCATATTGGGATTGGCGTCGTACTCTGACACCCGGTTGCGCAGATAACGCGCAGCAGCATAAACAAAAGAAGGCTACCTCACGGCCGCCTTCTTTTCTCAACTACTCTAACTCTACTGTAATCAAACGCCGACCCTATTTCCCTTACGTCAGTGTTTGCTGCGACTGCCACGCGAACTCTCGCCGCCCTTGCGGCCGGCCTCCCGGGCCTCGTTAGGCGTAAACTCGTGGGCGGTGCCTCTTTCATGCGCTACCTTGCCGCCTTTACTCCCCGCGAGCCGGGCCTCTTCCGATGTAAATTTATGGGCAGATCCTTTTTCATGGGCGGCCTTGCCGCCCTTACTGGCGATTTCACGCTGCCTCCTGTCATCCATGGAGGCAAAACCGCGCGCGCTTGTTCCCTTACTTTGGCTGGGCATCACAATCTCCTAAATAAAATTAAGTAAACTCTGAATAATTCCATCCATGGAATTTTCAGAGACGAAAAGCAAAAATGTGATTTTTTTCTTCATTTTTCAAACACTTGTGTATTTGAAAAATAACGGCACATCCCTGTACGGCGGAAACTCTGAATAAAGATGACGGTCGGCGTTGCGCTGATTG
>JBDSTW010000127.1:0-10660 GCA_039928055.1 Gammaproteobacteria bacterium
ATATGTCGTCACGCGGGAACCGGATATTGTAGGTATAACGGTTATTATGCCATGCCCCCCGGAGATTCACGACCAGGCCGGGCTTAAATCCACGCTGAAACCGGCGCGGTGGAATGTTATGCTATGCAACTTATGCAACCAGGTTCAGATTTTACCCTCTAACTCCCCGTCTATCCCTTAGGAGCTATTATGAAGACTCGGTCACTACTTATTATTTTATGTCTATTTTCCACCCATGTTCTCGCTGAAGATACGAACAATCTGAGCACACAAAAGCAAAAACTGAGCTATATCATTGGTTTCCAGGTGGGACAAAATTTCAAGAGACAAGGCATGGACGTGGATGTCGATATAGTGGCAACGGCTATTAAGGATGTTATGTCGGATACAAAGCCGAAGCTTTCCGCGGAAGAAATGCAGGCGACGGTGAAGGCCGTTCAAGAGGAAGCAGCCAAGAAGATGGCGGCGGCGGGTGCGGACAACAAGAAAGAAGGCGGGGCCTTTCTGGAAGCCAATAAAAAGAAAGAGGGTGTAGTCACGCTGCCTAGCGGTCTGCAATACAAGGTGATAACCGAAGGAAAGGGCAAGAAGCCGAAGGCTACGGATACCGTTGTCGTCAACTATCGCGGCACCTTGGTAAACGGCAAAGAGTTCGACAGTTCGTACAAGCGCGGCGAACCCGTTACGTTTCCGGTTAACCAAGTGATCAAAGGCTGGCAGGAAGCATTGCCGCTCATGTCGGAAGGCTCCAAGTGGCAGGTGGTTATTCCCTCCGATTTGGCTTATGGACCGCAGGGTACGCCCGGCGATATCGGCCCTGACGCGACGCTGCTATTTGATATTGAATTGCTGTCGATCAAGTAACGCCAGAGGTAATATTACACAAAGACCTGGGCCAGATTGCCACGCTGATTTATAGCCGCTGTGAGCGACGGATTCATGTCAGGCTATTCTATGTATGAGTTCTTCGCAGACGCCACTGTTCTGGTGCACGCACTGTTTGTGTTGTTTGTGGTGCTTGGGCAGTTGGTGATTTTGCTGGGTTGGGCGGGCGGATGGGTATGGACGTGCAATGTCCCTTTCCGCCTGATCCACCTGGTTGCCATCGGTTTTGTGGTACTGGAAGCGTGGTTTGGCATAACGTGTCCGCTAACCACACTGGAAAATAATTTCCGCGATTTGGCGGGCACCGGTCGCTATGAGATGAGCTTTATCGCGTATTGGCTGAATCATTTTTTGTTTTTCTCTTTTCCACCGTGGGTGTTTACCCTGATCTATTCGCTTTTCTTTCTGCTTGTCGTTGCCACACTGCTCGCCTATCCCCCGAAGCGCAGCCGTTCGTCATAACGGGCGCGGATCCATTCATGGCTTCGGCCTTTCTGTTATTGCTGACTGTTCTGGGCGCCTGGTTTTGGTTGGACAGCATGCGCATGCGCGAGGTTGCCATTCGTATTGGCGCGGAGGCCTGTCGGCGCCATGACGTGCAGTTCCTGGACGGCACGGTCGCCTTGCACCGCCTGGGCTTATACCGCGACGGCAGGGGCCACGTGCGCATTCGGCGCACGTATCAGTTTGATTTCAGTGAGAGTGGCGATAACCGGCGCCGGGCTTATGTCATCATGCTGGGGGCGCAGCTTGAAGTGCTACAGATGGGGCTGGGTGAAACGCAGCATTAGCTGTTGCGCGACTGATTACGCTTAGGCTTCATCGTCGCTGAGCGTCTCCACGCCGAGCAGGTTTCCCTCGTCATCGGCCGTGATGCGGAAGTTGATCGGGCGGCAGCACACGTAACAATCCTCAATATATTCCTGGCTGCCGGCCGAGGTATCCACCGAGGTCTCGAAGGTTTCTCCGCAGTACGGGCAATCAACGGTGTGGGGGATGAGCATAGGCCTGTTCTCGCTAAGGCTATATTTTAAAGTAAAGTTTCTGATGTATTCGTCATTCCGGGCGCAACGTAGCGGAGACCCGGAATCCAGATAGGTAGGTCGGATCAAGTGTAGCGGATCCGACGAAACGCTGGATTCCCGTGTGCGCGGGAATGACGGAAATGGGATTAATCATAGTTTCCTTAAATGAATCAGCCCGGCTGGGATGCCTCCAGGGCCACGCTGGTCTGCAACCAGACTTGTTCCGTTTCGCGCAACGACTCGGCGATCTCCGCCTGCCTCATCATAAGCCCTTTGAGCTTGTCCTTGCCGGCAGGATCATAGATCGCCGGATCGGCAAGCGCGGTCTCAATCTCGTTGGCTTGACTCGTAAGCTTCTCCATTTTTTTCTCGTACTCGGCAAGACGTTTTTGCAGCGGGCGGCGTTGCTCCGTATCGCGGCTGCGCTGCTCGGCCTCGATGCGCCGTTGCTGTTTACGCTCCGCAGCACTGCGCGGCTGTGCCGAGTTTTTCTCAATTTTAACCTGCGTGGACGCGGTTTCGGCACCGGCATTTTTTGTGTCCTGAGCCGAACGGCTTTTGGATAGCCAATCCCGGTAATCGTCCAGATCGCCGTCAAATGTCTCTACTCTGCCGTCCGCTACCAGCACCAAACTGTCCGTTGTGGTACGCAGCAGATGACGGTCGTGCGAGACCACAACCAGCGCGCCCTCGTAGTCTTGCAAGGCAAGGGTCAGCGTATCGCGCATGGCCAGATCGAGGTGGTTGGTGGGCTCATCCAACAGCAATAGATTAGGGCGCTGCCAGACCAGCAGCGCAAGCGCGAGCCGCGCCTTTTCGCCGCCGGAGAAGGGCGCAACGGGGCGCATGGCGTCTTCGCCCTGGAAACCGAAACCGCCGAGAAAGTTGCGCAGTTCCTGTTCGCGTGCACGGCGATCCAGGCGCTGCAAATGTAGTAAGGCGCTGTCATCGGTGCGCAGTTGTTCAAGCTGGTGCTGGGCAAAATACCCTATCTTGAGACCGGCGCCCTCCACGCGCTCGCCGTGCATGGGTTTGAGCAGGCCGGCGAGCAATTTAATCAGCGTGGACTTGCCCGCGCCGTTGCGTCCCAGTAAACCCAGGCGCGAGCCCGGCACGAGTTGCAGCTTGATGTCCCGTAGCACGATGTGATCGCCATAACCGGCCATGGCCTCGTCAAGATAGAGCAGCGGATTGGGTGTTTTTTCCGGTTCCTTGAAGGAAAAGTGCAAGGGTGAATCGACTTGCGCGGCGGCGATGGTTTCCATGCGCTCGAGTGCCTTGAGCCGGCTCTGCGCCTGGCGGGCCTTGCTCGCCTTCGCGCGAAAGCGCCGCACGAAGTCCTGTATATGCGCAATTTCAAGTTGCTGTTTGACGTAGGCCGCCTGTTGCAAGGCGAGCCGCTCGGCGCGCTGGCGCTCGTACTGGGCGTAGTTCCCTTTATATAACGTGATTTGCTGATGCTCTACATTGGCGATATAGCCGACCACGTTGTCGAGAAAGTCGCGGTCATGCGAGATTAGCAACAGCGTACCGCTATACCCGCGCAGCCATTGTTCCAGCCACAATACGGCATCGAGATCCAGGTGGTTGGTCGGTTCGTCGAGCAGCAGTAAATCGGAACGGCACATGAGTGCACGCGCCAGATTAAGGCGCATACGCCATCCGCCCGAAAAAGTATTAACCGCATGGGCATGCTCCTCGGCGGAAAATCCCAGGCCGTGCAGGAGCTGTGCGGCGCGAACCCGGGCGGTGTAGCCGCCGATGGAATCATAGTGCGCATGCAGGGCAGCAATGCGGATGCCGTCGTCGGCAAGATGCGCCTCGTCAAGCCGGGTTTCGGTAATGCGCAGTTCAGTGTCGCCGTCCATCACATAATCGATGGCGGGAATTTCAAGGGCGGGTGTTTCCTGGCCGACGTGGCCGATAATCCAGCGCGCGGGTATGTCAAAATCGCCACTGTCCTGGTGCAGTTCTGCGCGCAGCAATGCAAACAAGCTTGACTTGCCCGTGCCATTGGGCCCGGTAACACCGATCTTCTGTCCCGGATAAACCGTGAGGTTTACGTCTTTAAATAAAAAGCGGCCGCCGCGTTGCAGTGAGAGGTTACGTAAGCTAATCATAGCCGGTCATTATAGCAGCTAGACTTTAATCAGGCGGAGATCATTCCAAGGATAAAGCAGGGTTCAATAATGCGGCGGCTGGGTTTCTTCCGCGGCATTGGCGACATTGAACTGGGCCTGGGCAGCCATCTGCTGCTTGAGTGCCACGATCGTTGCCGTGAGTCCGTCGATAAGTTTCTGCTGGGCTACCATCGCATCACTGAGTTGCTGCAGCGTAGCCTCCTGGTGCGTAAGGCGGATCTCCAGATCGACGAGGCGCGTTTCGATGGTCTTCATAATTCGCTAATACAACACACTAGGATTCAGTCAGCAGTTTGATCACGGCATTAGCCACGCCGGCACTGGACTGCGGGTTCTGACCGGTCACCAGTTTCCCGTCTACCACGCAATGGTCTTGCCACATCGCCGCGGTTGTAACTTGGGCACCCAGTTCGCGGAGCTTCGATTCGAGCATGAAGGGCATCAAGCCGGCCAACTGCACCGCATGCTCTTCCGCATTGCTGAACATAGTGACCCTGCGATCCTTGACCAGCGACGTGCCGTCGCCCCGTGTTGCGCCAACGAATGCCGCCGGGCCATGACACACGGCGGCGATCACCTTGTCTTGCGCTACGCATTGATTAATCGTGCGGATCACCTCGGGATTATCGGGAAGATCGTACATCGTGCCGTGGCCGCCCGGAAAAAAGACGGCGTCGAAGTGCGCAGCGTTAATGCCGGCCAACGGTACGGTATTATCCAAGGCCTGCAGGGCTGCCTGGGTGTCGGGCGATTCGCTATGCGCGGGTACGTTGTGCGGATCGAGCGGCGTGGCGCCGCCCTTGGGGCTGGCGACGATGATTTTATAGCCTTGTGCGCGAAATAATTGATAAGGTACCGCGAACTCTTCGAACCACAAACCGGTTTTATGCGCGTCATCGATGCGGTCATGGCTGGTTACAATAATAAGGATGGTTTTTTGCAGTGCCACGATCGTTAAGCCTCCGGTGCGCCGTTTGCGACGAGTTTCTGTTTGGCTGTACGCGTCAGCGTTTTTATTGCCATCTCCCGCGAGAGTGCCTGGGAGCGGCCGGTGCACTGCTCATGGTAAATGACTTTGACGGGAAGACGGCTGCGCGTGCAGCGGGAGGCACGTCCGCTATTGTGTTGTTGCAGGCGCCGCTCCAGTTGCTTGGTAATGCCGGTATAAAAAGACCCGTCGCTGCATTCGAGGATATAAACCTGCCACGGATCGCCCGCGCAAGCACTGCCGGCCGGTTGGTCGCAAACCTTGATTTTCATAGCTTAGAGGAATTCCCAAGCAGAACGTCTTTCAATGGGCAATACGATAACCGGGCTCAATTGATGGAGCAATGGGCGAGTCCGCGCTTTTCTAAATACTGCTGATGATAGTCTTCAGCCGCATAGAATTCCGTGGCCGGGGTAATCTCGGTCACGATCGGGTTTTTGTATTTACCGCTGGCCTGGAGCCGTTCCTTTGATGCGATGGCGGCCGCTTGTTGCTGCGGATCGTGGAAAAAAATTGCGGAGCGATACTGGGTGCCGATGTCCGGACCCTGCCTATTCAAAGTAGTGGGGTTGTGGTTCGCCCAAAACACGTCCAGCAGATCCTCATACGAAACCAGCGCCGGATCGTACTCGACCTGCACTGCCTCGGCATGCCCGGTTCTGCCCGAGCAGACGTCCTCATAGGTCGGATTTTTGAGCGATCCGCCCAGGTAACCAACGCTGGTCGAGGTAACCCCGCGCGCCTTGCGGAAAGCGGCTTCCACTCCCCAAAAACAACCCGCTCCAAACGTGGCTTTCTGCATGTGTCCGCCTTCCTAATTAACCAGGGATAAACTTCAAAGCGACCCCGTTATTGCACCAGCGCTGACCGGTGGGCTTGGGGCCATCCTTGAAGATATGCCCCTGATGCCCGCCGCAACGCGCGCAGTGATATTCGGTGCGCGGAAAAATAATCTTGTAGTCGGTCTTGGTCTCCAGGTGGTCCGGAATGGAGGTGAAAAAACTGGGCCAGCCGGTGCCGCTGTCAAATTTCATTTCCGAGGTAAATAAAGGCAAGGCGCATCCGGCGCAGACAAATTCACCCTTTCTTTTTTCGTCATTGAGCGGGCTTGAAAACGGCCGCTCCGTATCTTCCTCGCGCAATACGTCGAACTGTTCCGGCGTCAATATCTTTTTCCATTCTTCCTTGGATTTCGTTATTTTTGCAATGGTAGCGGATGACATGGTTTTAGCCTCGGCAAGAAATTTAGATGCGCTAAGGGAATACAGGGCAAGGCCCAGGGAACCGATCAAGAAATGACGCCTATGCACGGCAATACTCCTTACAGGGATGTGGCTTTAGGCTATAGGGAGAGGGAAAAAGTTCCGGCCGCCACAGGAGTGTGCCGAACCGGAATGCTTTTCATCATTCTTT
Source organism: Gammaproteobacteria bacterium (assembly GCA_039928055.1). GTDB lineage: Bacteria > Pseudomonadota > Gammaproteobacteria > SURF-13 > SURF-13 > JBDSTW01. Next base: position 6,453 of record JBDSTW010000127.1, read on the forward strand.
GCGTCTGAGTGCTTGCAACGCCATTACCTGTCGCAATTCGGCCTTGCGCCGCCTGCGCGCGCCTGCTCATAAAGTTGCAGGGCCTGCGGTATGCGTGCGTTGAGATCGGCGCTACGCGTAGAGCCGGAGGGATGCGTGGAGAGAAACTCCGGTGGACGGCCGCCGCCGGCTTGCGCCATGTTTTGCCATAAGGGGATGCTTGCGCGCGGATCAAAACCAGCGCGGGCCATCAAATCCAGACCCAATAGGTCAGCCTCGCTTTCCTGCGCCCGTCCGTAGGGCAATAAAATACCCAGTTGCGCGCCCGCACCGAGCAATCCGACCAAGGCCTGGCTGCCTTGCCCGCCACCGCTCAGAACGCGAATAAGCTCCAGGCCCGACTGTGTTGCATAGCTGGCCGACAGACGCTCATTGGCATGTCCGGCCGCCACGTGCGCGACCTCGTGGCCGATCACCGTTGCTAATTGGTCCTGATTCTGGACCAGATTCAGCATGGCCGTATTGACGCCGATTTTACCGCCGGGCAGGGCGAAGGCATTGGCGGTCTTGCCCTCAAATACATTGACCTCCCAGCGGCCCTGGCTTACCTGCCGGGTAATGGCGTCGGCAACGCAATTGACGTAGTTGATGGCGCGCGGATCGTTGATCGGCGGGGTCTTTTGTTTAATCTGCTGATAGGCCGCGGCGCCCATTTGCGCCACCTGATCCTCGGGCAGCAGACGCAACTGTTGGCGCCCCAGCGGCGATGCCTGGCAGGCGACAAGCAAGCTCACAATACAGGCGGTAATAATTCGGTGGTAGATCATGGTGCGACTCCCTTCGTTAGATTTAGCGTGGTTTCCTGCCCCGGTTGAAACGCTGAGGCTCATCCCATTATACAAGTCATGCCACGATGCTCATACCGGCGAGCTACGCGCACTCAATACCATGGTAGACCTAAAGAATCTCTGATTTATTCAGAGATTCCTGTGGCACAGGGATGTGCCGCCATTTTTCAATCACGTAAGTGATTGAAAAATGAAGAAAAGAAAAAATCACATTTTTTGTTTTTCGTCTCTGAAAATTCCATGGATGGAATTATTCAGAGTTTCCCTAATTAAATAATCCGGGCTATCGGTAAATAGCCGGTATCGGCAACGGGCTGTTGTGTAGGGACCTGAGCAGGCGGTCAAAGCAGGGCTTTGGCCCGGGGCCTAAGGGTTAAGCTACGTCCCAACGATCAGGTAAAGAATTCCCATCAATAGCGGTTGATGAAGCAGATAGATCAGCAGGCTGTGCCGTCCCGCACCACTCAGAATTTTCCCCGGCAGCCGCGTCGGCTGCCAGCGCGCGAGGGCGGGAACCGGGGAGCGTCCATAGATGGCTTTGCCCAGAAATATACCGATTAACACCACTCCGAACCACGGCAGTAGCGGCACGTAATCCTCGGTGATGGGTTTGTAGGTCATCAAGCCAAACCATTGCAGCCAGGGCTGGTTAAAATATTCATGTTGGTAAACGAGGCCGAAGACAAGCAAGCCTGTGCCGATGAAAAGATTGCTCCAGTAAAAACGTGTGAAAGTCAGGGCAAGTACGCTAGCCAGCGCGATGAAGTGCAACACGCCGAAAAAAATCCAGCTGGCCGGAAACACTAGATAGCTACCGATGCTTACCAGCGCGGCAGCGGCCAGCAGTATCGCCAGTCGGCGCAGGTAGGGGCGCCATTGCAGGGTGTGCTGGGTAGCCAGCGCGAGGCTCATCCCCATCACCCCGAGAAATAAGGTCACGATCAGGCTGCGCAGTCCCAACCAGAACGGGCTGTGATTAAAATCCGCAGACAGCGCGCCGAAGTAGGCAAGATTAAAGCAGAGGTGATAACCGATCATGAGCGCAATCGCCAGTCCGCGCAGCCCATCCAGCGCGGGGTAGCGTTGCGGCACCTGAGCCTTGGGAGTGTGACGCCGCTTCAGGGACACGGAGTAGGGGCCGGTTTGCGGGCGGGGTGTTGCAGCACCTGTTGATCGAGCAATAAATTCAAGGTGAAGCGCACGCCCACGGCAGTAATGTCCGTTGGAATATGCGCGAGGCCGCCTTTGTGATTGCCGCTGGATAAATCGATGTGTATCCACGGTATGGCTTTGTCGACAAAGCGGGTGAGGAAGCGGGCTGCCTGGATGTGATCGGGGCCGCTTTCGAGCGAGCATTGTTTAATGTCGGCAATCTCGCTGTCGAGGTCCGCATCGTAGTCGGCATCATTGGGGAAAGGCCACACGCGTTCGCCGCTCGCCTGTCCCGCCGTCATTATGACGGGTATGAATTCATTGCGGTTGGTGAAGGCGCCGCTGTAGCGTGTGCCGAGCGCGGCAACGCAGCTGCCCGTCAAGGTCGCGTAGTCGATGATGAGCGCAGGTTTCTGTATGGAGGCCAAGGCTAGCGTATCGGCCAGCACCATGCGGCCTTCGGCGTCGGTATGCATGATCTCGATGGTCACGCCATTGCTCGCCGTGACCACGTCATTTTGTTTGTAGGCATGGGGGCCGATGTGGTTCTGTGCGAGGGCGAGCCAGCACTCCACGGGGAAATCAACCTGTAAGCGGCTCAGCGCGAGCAAGGTGCCGAGCGCCACGGCGCTGCCTTCCATATCTTCGTGCATGCCGTACATATTTTTAGGCGGCTTGAGGTTGGTGCCGCCGGTGTCGTAGCAGATACCCTTGCCGACCAGGGCTACGGCCGGTTTAGCACCGCGCCCTTTGGGCTGGTAACGCAAGTGCACGATCCCGGCATCCGCTACGGGACTACCCTGACACACGGCGAGAAAGGCGCCGGCCTGCTTGCGCTTGAGTTTCGCGATATCCAAAAAATCCATGCGCCAGCCGTGTTCCTTGGCCAGCGCGGCGATGCGCGCGCGATACTGCGTGGGTGTTAATTCATTGGGCGGCAGGGCGGTCAGGTGGCGTGCGAGGTTGTTGCCTTCTGCCTCGGCGAAGCTGCGGCGAAAGTCCGGCTTGTCCTTGAGGCCGAAAATAGAAAGGGTGCCCAGCCGCTTGGGGGCGTCCTTTTTGCTTTTAAAGTGGGGCAGGGGATACGCCCCGGCGAGTAATGCTGCGACCAGGGCCTCGGCGACGCGTGCGGCAAACGCCGGCTCCAGATCGGGCATGCATAGCGCAATGGCGGAAGGCTGCCGGGCAAAATGCGCTTGGGATAATTTGCGCGCCAGCGTGAGCAGCTCAAACGGGCTGATATCCGGCTTAACCGTGGCCAGTGTGACCTGCGTGCTGATGTTATTGGGCAACTCGGTCACCAACGGCGTGGTTGAGAGCTCTTTTTTGTGGCCGCGCCTGACGCGCTGCTGAAGGATGTCGCCGTACGGGAAGCTATGCCAGGTCTTTGAGGCAGGGGTATCGGCCAGCACGATAATCAGATTGCTGAGCTTATCGACCTGGGCCTTATCGGGTGTCTGCGGAGAGTATTTGAGCTTGATGGGATGGTTCATGAAGATGCCTTGCCTTGACCTACTTGAGCAAAAACCCGATCATAGCGCGCTTGCACCTTTTCAGGTAGCTGGCCCTGTGCCTGAATATCAACAGAATTATTAGAGTGGGGAAGGAGTTGCATGAACGACGCTGACAAAAAACGGCTGTTGCGCGAGATGTTGTTTGCGCGCCGCTTCGAGGAGCGCTGTTACGAGGCGTATGTGGAACGCAAGATAGGGGGCTTTTTGCACCTCTATCCGGGCCAGGAGGCCTGCGTGCATGGCGTAATGGAGGCTGCTCGGCCCGGCCATGACTACGTGATTACCGGCTATCGCGACCACGTGCATGCGTTAAAATGCGGCACCGATCCGAAGGCCTTGATGGCGGAGCTGTTCGGCAAGGTCACGGGCACCTGCAAGGGCCTCGGCGGCTCCATGCATATCTTCGACGCCCAACATCACTTTATGGGCGGCTATTCGCTGGTCGGTGGGCCGTTCCCGCTCGCCGCGGGCATCGCCAAGGGCATCAAGATGAAGGGCGGCGATGAGATTTCCATCTGTTTTCTGGGCGATGCCGCAAATAATCAGGGCACCTTCCATGAAACCCTGAACATGGCCAAGCTGTGGAACCTGCCCGTGCTGTTTATCTGCGAAAATAATCTGTACGGCATCGGCACGCGCATCGACCGCTCCACGGCCGTCGTTGAGCAATACAAACGCGTCGGTGCCTACAATATTCCTTCCGCGCAAGCCGACG
>JBDSTW010000128.1:0-4908 GCA_039928055.1 Gammaproteobacteria bacterium
GGTAGAGCGTGTCGAAGCCGACCAGCGTGGCGTAGCCGCGCCATTTAAGAACGCGCGCATCCAATTGCCATTCATCGCCGTGTACATCGAGGACGAGTTGCCCGCCGGTGGGATAACGAATCGTGGCCCGGTAATATTGCGGGCCCAGGGCGTCGAATTGCAGGCGCGCCAAGGCTTGCTCGTCGGTAAGGCGATGATAGATATAAAAATTACCCAGCAGGGCGAACAACAATAGCGCCACGGTGATTAGCGCCGCGCCGCTCAAGCCCTGCAGGCTGCCGGTAATAAAACGGCGTCGCCACAGGCGCCGGAACCCGGCGAACAAGAGCAGCAGTCCGAGAACGCCGACAGCAATAATGATGGCTTCATAGTACATGGGCAGTCCTCTGGTGTGCTCTCCGTTTTAGCTGTCGTATAGGGTTCCACATAAACCATCCGCTTGGCAATGCAACGATATGCCAAACGGCAGCGTATGCGCCCACTCAAAGTCCCTCTAGGTTAATCCGCCCTCTTTGCCGCTATTCAAGATGCCGGTTTCACCCTCCAGTCGTCCGATCACCACCGCACCGCAGCTATCGCTGAATACGTTCACGGTAGTGCGGCACATATCGAGCAGGCGATCCACCGCGAGGATCATGCCGATGGCCTCGGCGGGCAGGCCCACGGCGGCAAGAATAATGACGATGGCCACGAGGCTCGCCGCCGGAATGCCGGCCACGCCGATCGATGTCAGCAGGGCCAGCAGCACAATAGTGAACTGCACGCCAAAGCCAAGCTCAAGGCCGTAGGCCTGGGCGATAAACATGACTGCTACGCATTCATAGAGCGCGGTGCCGTCCATATTTATCGTTGCACCGAGCGGCACCACGAAACTGCTGACGCGGTTGGAGACACCGGCGTTCTTTTCCACGCATTGCAGGGTGAGCGGCAGCGTTGCCGCCGACGAGGCGGTAGAGAAGGCGTTGAGCAGGGCGGGGGCCATTGCCCGGTAATGCGGAATGGGGTTGATGCCGCCGATAAAAAATATCAGGCCCGGCAGCACCAGAAAAAAATGGATAGCGAGTCCGGCCAGCACGGTAAAGAAGAAGACCAGCAGCGGCTGAAGCGCGGCCAGTCCCGTGGTCACCACCACCTTGGTGACCAGCGCAAACACGCCGATAGGCGAAAACTTCATCACCCAGTGCGTGATCAGCATCATCACCTCGAACACGCTGCGCCAGAAACCCAGCAAAATCTCGCCGTTGCGCCCCGGCACCTTGGTCATGAAGAAGCCGAACAGCAGAAAGAAAAAGATCAGCCCCAGCATGTTGGTGTCGGCCGCCGCGGAGACGATATTGTCAGGCACCATGCGCACGAATATTTGCGCTAAATCCGTGCTGCTTTTGTCCGCCAGGCTTGCGCTGACGCTTGCGCTCTCTGCGCTCAGGCCGATGATCGCTTTTGCCGGTTGGCCGTCGACGAGGCCCGGTGTGGTCAGGTTGACCATCATCAGGCCCACCAGCACGGCGAGCAGCGTAGTGGTGAGATAGTACGCCACGGCCTTTTGGCCGAGCCGGCCCAGCGCCACACCTGATCCTATCGACGCCATGCCGCAGACCAGTGCGGAGGCGATCAATGGCACGACCAGCATTTTCAAGGCGTTCAAAAACAAGGTGCCGATAAGCTCGTACAGCCCGTATAAACTGATGCCAAAAAGCGTGGAATCCTTGGCGGTCAATGAGCCGACGAAAAGGGCCAGGATTAGCGCGATAAAAATTTGCCAGTGCAGTTTTATTTTAGGCATCGGCCTTAGTACTCACGGGGGAAGAGATATTAAACGGGGCAGACTCTGCGGCCGCCAGGCTCATGTGTACAGGGGTTTTTTTTCGACGAGCCGCAGCCAGCCCTTTGCAATGCGGTAGATGATCCAGATGGCATCGGCTATAAGAATGAAGTAGCCGATGATCAGGAGAAAGGTAATACCGCCCAGAATCGACCAGAGCAGGCCGTACCAAAACGTGCGTATCTGCCAGCGAAAGTGCGATTCCAGCCAGGTTCCTCTTACATCATCTCTTTTTACGTAATTGATGATCACCGCGACGATGAAGGTGATCACGAAGAAGAAACTCACGGCCTGCAAGGCGTAGACGACGGTTGTAATGTTAAGGTTGGATAGTTGTTTGCCGGAATCGGTCTGTAAGGGCTGGTCGGTCATTGGCATCTCCTCGTGCTACGTTCGGCGCAGGGACCGTGGTCTAGGTTAACGGCGCCTCATTGTTCTCCTCGGTTAAAGCGGGGGCTGAGACCGGACTAATCCTCGCTATCTTTACCGTATTGGCCGTGGTCTGAATAATCTCGATCGGATAACCGGCGAGCTTTAGACTGATGCCGGGCTCGGGGATAGTCTCAAGGTATTCCATGATCAGCCCATTGAGCGTCTTGGGGCCGTCGGTGGGCAGATTCCAGTGCATCATCCGGTTGAGATCGCGTACCGTCGCGCTGCCGTCCACCAGGTAGCTGCCGTCCTCCTGGGGATGCACATCGCGGACATTATTGGCCGGGTCGGAGGTAAATTGTCCTACGATCTCTTCCAGGATATCCTCGAGCGCAACCAACCCCTGAATATCGCCATACTCATCAACCACCAGGGCGATGCGCTGCTTCTGCCGTTGAAAATTGAGTAGCTGCGTATTGAGCGGTGTGCCCTCCGGAACGAAATAAGGATCGCGCATGATCTCTAATATCGTTTCTTTGTTGAAATCGTCTCGTGCCATGAGATGTACCGCATCGCGCATATGCAATATGCCTAAAACATTATCGATACCCTCGGAATAAACCAATAAACGGGTATGCTGGCTGTTCGCCATCTGCATGATAACAATATCCCAATCATCATTGAGATCGATGCCTACAATCTCACTACGCGGCACCATGATGTCTTCCACGGTGACCTTTTCCAGGTCGAGGATACTCAGCAGCATTCTCTGGTGGCGGCGCGGGATCATCGCGCCCGCTTCATTTACGACCGTGCGCAATTCTTCCGTGCTTAAATGATGCTTTTGAGCATCATCAATCGAAACGCCAAGTAACCTCAGCACACCGTTTGAGAGGATGCTCACCAGCCACAGCACTGGGTAAAGCAGCTTAATCAATGGGCGCAACACATAGGCGGCTGGGAAGGCGACGCGCTCCGGGTAGAGTGCGCCGAGCGTCTTGGGCGCTACGTCGGTGAAGATGGTTCCGACGATGGTAAGCAGGCCCACCGCGACGGCGGCACCGGCCTCTCCCAATAGTTGCAGGCCGATAACGGTGGCGATGGCGGTGGCTAAATTGTTGGCGAAGTTATTGCCCAAAATCAGCAGGCCGATCAGGCGATCGGTGTGCTTCAACAACGCCTGCGCATGCATCGCCCCGCGATGTTTAATCTTGACCAAATGCCGCAACCGGTAACGGTTAAGGGTCAGTAGTCCGGTCTCGGAACCCGCAAAGAACGCGGCTAGAAAAATCAAGATTACTAGTGCACCGATCAGCACGCTTATGGGAATATTATCCAAAAAAATACTTCCTCAAGGGTTGAATACAATTATCAGCACAAGCGAAAAGGTGAGATGTGAAATTAACGCGCCCCCGTCCGTGATGCGTGCACCTGGGTATTCGATCCTATTTGCCAAGTATGATTTCCAGCGCCAGTTTGCTGCCGAAGTAGGCCAGCATCAATGCCAGGAAGCCGGTCATTGTCCAACGTATCGCGGTGCGGCCACGCCAGCCGAAACGCCAGCGTCCCCATAATAAAATGCCGAATACCACCCAGGCGACGATCGACAGCACGGTCTTATGGACCAGGTGCTGGGCAAAAATATTCTCCAGAAAAACGGCGCCGGTAATAAGGGCCAAGGTGAGCAAGAGAAAGCCCAAACCAATAATTTGAAACAGCAGGGTTTCGCCGGTCTGTAGCGGTGGCAGGGCGCGGATAAAGCCGCCCGGGTGTTTCTCATGCAGGTGCATGTCCTGAATGCCGAGCAGCCCGGCCTGCACGGCCGCAATGCTGAGCAGACCGGCGGCCAGCACCGAGATCAGAATGTGCGCATCCAGGCCGTCAAAACCTTTTTGGACGAAGAGCAGATGATTGGACGGAAAAATAATTTCGAGTACTACGGTCAATGCGGCGAGCGGCAACAGGACGATGCCGAGATTAATCACCGGCTGGCCGAAGGAGCTGAGCAACAGCAGTAGCGCGATGATCCAGGTGATCAGGGATGTGGCATTGAAAAATCCGAGGTTCAGTCCGGCGGGGGTGACGATCCAGTGATACAGCACGATACCGTGCAATAGCACCGCAATCAGCCCTAAGGTGATCAGCCCGAGCTTGCTGGATTGTGTGGTCGTGACGCGCGAGAGGCGGACCCCGAGCAGTATTCCCGTGATAAGGTAGAGCAAGGCCGCCAAGGCACTGATGAGATTAATGTTCATTTTTAATTATAATGTAAACGTGGGTTCAGGGGTATGCGGTGTCCGCGCAGGACTTGAGCCGGGATGTCGGGCACAATACCTGTCCCGCCGCATAACTCCTTCCCTGGCGTCAAGCGTAGTAAGCCAAACGTGACATTATAGTAAAATTCTGCGGACTGTTTGCTACAGAGTCAAGTTTTGCCGAATTACCCAAACTACAGGACTCGCGCAACTATGGCCACTCCTAGCCCCTCACATCAGGGTAGTTGTAAGTTATGATCTGGAAACCCAATGTTACCGTAGCTGCATTAATTGAGCGCGACGGCCGTTTTCTGATGGTAGAGGAAGAACAGGACGGCAGTATTGTTTACAACCAGCCTGCCGGGCATCTCGATGAGGGCGAAGGGCTTAGCGAAGCCGTGGTGCGCGAGACCCTGGAAGAAACCGCCTGGCATTTTCAACCGCACGCGGTAACAGGCA
>JBDSTW010000129.1:0-8831 GCA_039928055.1 Gammaproteobacteria bacterium
CCTTTCCTGCTCGCCTCCAGCCTCATCGGCGTGCTCGCCCAGCGCCTGGTGCGCCTGTTGTGCAACCATTGCAGGCGCGCCTATGTGGCAGGCGCCGCGGACTGCGATCTGCTTGGACTGGCGCACGATCATCCGCCCACACTTTACGCGGCGGTCGGCTGCGTGCATTGCAATATGCTGGGTTACCGCGGACGCACGGGTATTTACGAACTCATCCCGGTGGACGACAAGATGCGCGGCATGATCCATGACGGCGTGGGCGAACAGGGGCTGGAAAAATATGCGCGCAGCATATCCACCAGCATTCGCGAGGACGGTTTGCGTCGCGTACTGGCCGGTCACACGACCTTGGAGGAAGTGCTGCGGGTAACGCGTGAAGATTAGCTACAAGTTACAAGTTGCAAGTGGCAAGACAAGATTTCACTTGCTACTTGTCACTTGCCAATTGCCACTGTTTTACTATGAGCGCCTTTGAATTCCTGGCGCTGGACGCCGCCGGACGCAACCACAAGGGCTTACTGGAGGGCGATACCCCGCGCCAGATCCGCCAGCAATTGCGCGACAAGGGTTGGACGCCGCTGTCGGTCGAGCAAGTCCGCCAAAAAGAGTCGCGCAAGGGCTTTAGTCTGTCCCTGCGGCGCGGTATCAGCGCCACTGATCTTTCCCTGATCGCGCGTCAGCTTGCAACGCTCGTGCGTGCCGGATTGCCCATCGAGGAAACGTTGCGCGCGGTGTCCCAGCAGACCGAAAAGCCGCGCCTGAAGAGCATGCTCCTGGCGGTGCGCGCGCGCGTCATGGAGGGTCATTCGCTGGCCGTGGCCCTGGGCGATTTTCCGTCCGTGTTTCCCAATCTGTACCGCACCACGGTGGCCGCCGGTGAGCAGTCCGGCTATCTCGATGTCGTGCTCGAACGGCTTGCCGATTACACGGAAGGGCGCCAGCAATTAAACCAGAAAATGATGCTCGCGCTGATCTATCCGGTGCTGCTGACCATCGTCGCCATCCTCGTGGTCACCGCCCTGTTGGCCTACGTCGTGCCGCAGGTGGTGCAGGTATTCGACAATATCGGGCAACAGTTGCCCGTGCTCACGCGCGGGCTCATCGCGCTCAGTAATTTTATCCGCGATCAGGGGCTGCTCCTGTTGGGCATCATTGTCGCGCTCAGTGTAGGCTTCAGTTTTATGCTGCGCCGCGCGGGACCGCGCTACCGGTTTCATCAGCTGGTATTGAAATTGCCTTTGGTCTCGCGCCTGGTGCGCGGCCTCAATGCGGCACGCTTCGCACGCACCTTCAGCATTCTGACCGCAAGCGGCGTGCCGATACTCGACGGGCTGCGCATCTCCGCGCAGGTGGTGTCTAATCTGCCGATGCGCGCCGCGGTGGAAGAGGCGGCGAGCAAGGTGCGTGAGGGCGCCAGTCTGCATGCCGCGCTGGAACGCAGCCATTATTTTCCGCCCATGACCATTCATTTGATCGCGAGCGGTGAGGCCAGCGGCAATCTGGAGGGTATGCTGGATCGCGCCGCTATCAGCCAGGAGCGCGAGATGGAAACCTTGATGGCGGCTTTACTCGGCCTGTTCGAACCGATGCTGATCCTCACCATGGGCGGCGTGGTATTGCTCATTGTCATCGCGATTTTATTACCGATCTTTGATCTGAACCAACTGGTAAAATAATAAAGTCGGCGCTGTGCGTTAAGTGAAGCGCAGCGCAGTTATTATTAAAGGGATGCTCCATGGTCGGCGCCCTGCACGCAGCCCGACGTTAATCCATTTCTATTAGTAAGGAACTGTATGAAATTGCTCAGCAAGAAATATCACAGCCGGGGCTTTACCCTGATTGAAGTCATGGTCGTGGTCGTCATCCTCGGCATCCTCGCGGCCATCGTGGTGCCGCGCGTGCTCGACCGGCCCGATGCGGCGCGCATCACCAAGGCCAAGCAGGATATTCGTACGCTGGAAGGCGCATTGAATCTTTATAAACTGGATAATTATGTCTATCCGACCACGGATCAGGGTATCGAGGCGCTCGTGAAAAAACCCAGCACGCCGCCCGAGCCGCGCAACTGGAAAGAGGGCGGCTATGTCGAGCGCTTGCCCGCCGACCCCTGGAAGCAGCCTTACCAATATTTAGCGCCGGGTGCGCACGGCGCTATCGATATTTATACCCTGGGCGCGGACGGTCAGCCGGGGGGCGAGGGCGCGGATGCCGATATCGGTAACTGGGAATTGGAATAGGCGCTCCGCACGGGGATTGCTTTGTGCGCGCCGCAGGTTCATGTAGCGCCGAGTGATATGGAAGCGCCCGCTCTTTGTAGGCAAAACATAAGCGGACTCGCCAGCCGCGGCTTTACCTTGCTCGAACTGCTGGTAGTGTTGCTCATCATCGGTATCACCTTGAGTTTTGCCAGTCTGTCGATCGGCGACCGCGGCCGCGAGCAGGCCGTCGAGCAAGAGGCGCAACGGTTGGCCGGACGTTTAACCCTGGCCGCCCAGGAAGCTGTTTTACAGGGCAAGGAAATGGCCCTGGAGATACGCGACGATAGTTACCTATTTGTCGTGCTCGATGAAAATGAGTGGCGTGCGCTGGATGAAGATGAAATATTGCGCGCACGCAGCCTGCCTGCGGCGCTGCGTTTGAAGCTCAGGCTCGAGGGAGAATCCATCGATCTCGAACAAAAAAAAGCTGCCGGAAAGTCTGAGGATGTGCCGCGCATTTATCTATTTTCAAGCGGTGAAATGACACCCTTCGAACTCACCCTGATGGATGAATACGGCAGCAATTACCGTATCAGGGGCGCGGCGAACGGTAAGCTGAAGGTGCTCAAGCTGGCGCATGAAAGCAAAACCTGATTACCGCACGCGCACGCAACGCGGCTTTACCTTGCTGGAGGTGATGGTCGCGCTCGCGGTGCTCGCAATAGCCCTCGCCGCAGTCATAAAAGGTGTCGGCGCGAACGCCGGTAATATGAGTTATCTGCGCGATCGCACGCTGGCCCATTGGGTGGCCATGAATAAAATCGCCGAGAGCCAGGCGCGCCGTGACTGGCCCGATCCGCCCGAGTCCGAGGGCGCAGCGCTCATGGGTGAACATGAATGGCACTGGAAGATCCTTATGGAAAAAACCCCTAACCCCGATGTGCGGCGTATGAGTATCGAAGTGCGCACTAACGAAAGCGATCGCCAGGCAATGACGCACCTGGTCGCTTATCTGTTTAACCCGGTACCCAAATAATCCAGTGGCGAAAGTGCATAAATCCCGGTTGCTAACTTCGACGCTGGCTGGCGTACTGCGGTGCAGGAGTTGCGCGGGCTTTACCTTGCTGGAACTGCTCGTCGCTTTAGCAATCTTCGCCGTGCTCTCCGTAATGGCCTACGGGGGCTTGCGTTCGGTGCTCGATACGCGCGCGCACATCGAACGCCAGGCGGCACAATTGGCCGAACTTGAGTTGGCCATGACGGTGCTGGGGCGTGATGTTGAACAAGCCGTGAAGCGCAGTGTGCGCGACAATTATGGCATGCAGCAGAAAGATGTTATGACCGGCGTGGAAGAAGGCGAACCCCTGCTGGAATTTACGCGCACCGGCTGGCGCAATCCGGCCGGCCGGACGCGCAGCAATCTGCAGCATGTGGCCTATAATGTAAAAGACAAGCGCTTGGTGCGTTCTGCCTGGAACGTACTCGACCGCGCGCAAAACACCGAGGCACAGGAGACTATCCTGGTCGAGGGTGTCGAATCCGCGACGGTCAAATTCTACCAGTTAAAGAACAAGCAACTGGTGGCGCACGATTCCTGGCCTGCTGCGCAGGGCGTGGGAACCCAGGCGCCGGGCTTGCCGAATGCCATCGAATTTACCCTCGACGTGAAGGGCTGGGGGCGTATTACCCGACTGTTTCGCATCGCGACCGTGACGCCTGTTTCATGAAAGCACTGATGTACAATCCCCGATCCGCGCGCGGTGTCGCATTGCTGACCGCGCTGCTCATCACGGCCATCGCCACCATTATTGCGGTGGGTATGGCCGCGCGCCAGCAGCTCGATATCCGCCGCGCGGGCAATGTACTGGACGGCGATCAGGCTTATTTATATGCGCTCGGCATGGATGGCCTGGCGCAGTTGATTTTGGAGGCCGACCTGCGCAAGGATAAGGCCGCAAGTCTCAAGGTGGACAGCCTGGAAGAACCTTGGGTGGCTCCGGTTGAGCCGATCGCTATCGAGGGAGGAAAGCTGGCGGGCCGCATCGAGGATTTGCAGGGGCGCTTTAATATTAACAATCTAAAGCCCGCGCCGACCAATCCGCCCTCCGATAACCCGCCCGCCGATGCCGTGGCCAAGGCCATCTTCCAGCGCCTGCTGGTGAGCGTGGCGAAGGTGAATGCGGATCAGGCACAGTATATGACGGAGGCCGTGGTGGACTGGCTCGACGCCGACGAGGTGCTTAGGCAAAACGGCGCGGAAGATAATGACTATCTATTGCAGAAACCACCCTATCGTGCAGCGAATACAAAACTCGCCAGTCCCAGTGAATTACTCTTGATCAAGGGCTTTACCCCGGAGATCTATAAGCTGATTGCACCTTATGTCTGCGCACTGCCGCTCGCCACGCCGATCAATGTAAACACCGCCCCGGTTCAAGTCATCGCGGCGCTTGCCGGCGGCATCGCGGCTGACCAGGTCGTGAGCAAGCGCGCGCTCAATGTATTTAAAGCCGTCAGCGAATTTATTGATCAATCCGGGCTTGATGCGGCCAATCGGCAGTTAATCCAGCCAAAAGTGTCGGTAGCCAGCCACTATTTTTTGCTCAGCGCCCATGCCACGGCCGGACGCGGACAGGTACAATTGTATAGTTTGTTACAGCGTCTCGATCCGCCGCCGCCCGGACAAGCGGCTGTGACAGTCATCATGCGCGGGCAAGGAACTTATTAATGCGTGACCGCTTATTCATTCGCCTTGGAAGCGTGCAGCCCGGCACCGGGCAAGAGGCCCTTGCGCCCGAGCTTAGCTGGCTGCGCATGTCCGCAGCGGGGGTGGTGAGCGACGTGCAGCGCAGACCGTTAAGCGACGCGGCGGCCATGGCGGCGGGTCGCCAGCTTATCGTGCTCGTGCCGGGCAGCGATGTGCTGCTGACCCAAGTCGCAGTGCCCAGCCAGAATCGTCAGCGCATTGCGCGCGCCATTCCCTTTGCCCTGGAGGAGCGCCTCGGCACCGAGATCGAGCAACTGCATTTTGCCCTCGGCGCACGCGGGCAGGATAATCAGATCGCTACCGCCGTGGTGGATCGTGCGCGCATGAACACCTGGCTGGAATACCTGCGCGCGGCCGGCCTGCAACCCGATATCCTGAGCGCGGAGACACTCGCCTTGCCGACCCGGCCGGGCTCGTGGTTTGTGCTGAATGAAACCGGCGGGGCCACGGTGCGCACCGGACTTCAGTCCGGGTTTGCGATCGACAGTGAAAACGTGGATGCCCTGCTGGCGATGGCCGTAGCCGAAGCGGGTGATGCCAAACCGGCGCAGCTGCACATAATCGACTGCACGCCGGTGGCTCCGGTGCTTGCCGAAACCCTGGCAGGCAATGCCGATCTTGAGGCGCTCCGCGAGGCTTGCAAGGAAGACGCGCTGGTCTTGCTGGCGCGCGGCTTTGACGAAAAAAACGCAATCAATTTATTGCAGGGTGATTACAGCCGGCGCGAACAGATCGGCAAATTGTGGCGGCCGTGGCGTCCCGCTATCGCCTTGTTGCTGGCCTGGCTGATCCTTCAAGGCGGCATGGCGGTGGCCGAGGTCGGTCGCCTGAGCCGGCAGGCGCAAGAACTCCAGCCGCAGATCGAACAAATTTTTCGTAACACCTTCCCAGGCACGCGCAAGATCGTCAATGCGCGCGTGCAGATGGAGCGCAATCTCGAAGCGTTGCGCGCCGCGCAGGGTCAAGGCGGCGGAGATTTTCTGAAACTGCTGGAAAACACCGGGGCTGCGCTTAAGGCCACGCCCGATCTGCAATTGCGCAGTGTCAGCTACAAGGAAGGCGAGTTGAATCTGGAGATCGACATAACAGATCTGCAGGCCCTTGATCAACTCAAGCAACGGCTGACCAGCGCATCCGGGCTCGACATAAAAATACAGTCGGCTACCTCGCGCGACGGCAAGGTGCAGAGCCGGCTGCAAATTCGGCCTAAAGGTACGAGGGTGAATTCATGAAGGCGTGGTTTATGCAGTTGGCCGCGCACGAGCGGCGCCTGGTTATAGCGGGCGCAGCCTTGCTCGTTATTTTTTTACTATACCTGCTTGCATGGGAACCCTTGATCAAACATCGGCAGGAATTACGGCAGACCGTCAAGGAACAGCAGGCACTCGTCGAATGGATGCGGCAGGCCGCCCGCGAGGCGGAACAGCTACGCGCGGCGCACAGCGGCGGCGCCGGCAAGCTGCCCGCCGGGCAATCGTTGCTCGCCGTGGTCGATCAATCGGCCAAGAGCAGCGGCCTGGGCACGGCCATGAAACGCGTGGAGCCCGAGGGCCAGGACATTGCGCGCGTGTGGTTCGAGCAGGCCAAGTTTGATGAACTCGTGTTATGGCTGGAAGGCATGCAGCGTAATTTCGGCGTGGGTGTGGTCAGCATCGTGCTGGAGCGGCAGGATCAGCCCGGTCTCATCAACGCCCGGGTCACCTTGCAGGGCGCCGCATGAAGGCGCGGTGGAAGTACCTGGGTTTAGGCGTGCTGGCCTATATTATTTTTTTGGCGGCCACGGTTCCGGCGGCACGCGCCTATCCGCTGCTCAAGGCATCCATCGCGCCGCTCGCGCTCTACGATCTTGACGGCACGCTGTGGTCGGGTCGTGCGCGCACCGCCGACCTGGGGGCTTATCGCCTAGGTGCGCTAAGCTGGCAGGCGCATCCGTGGAAATTACTGCTCGGCCGTGTTGAATTTGCCTGGACAGCGGCCAAAGATACGGCCCAAGGCAGCGGTGTAGCGGCGCGCGGCTTAACCGGAAAATTCCATCTCAGCGAAACAAATGCCAGCGTGCCCGTGGCCGAACTGAGCGCCCTGTTACCCTTTTTGCCGCTCAAACCGGAGGGCGTATTACGCATCAAGCTACGCAAAATGCAAATCGACGACAATATTATTGTAGCCGCCGACGGCATCCTTGACTGGGAAAACGCCGTCTTTGTAACGCCGCAGCCGGTAAAGCTCGGCAGCCTGGCGCTCACGCTGGCCACTGAGGATAGCGGCGTCAAGGGAACCTTGCTCGATAAGGGCGGTGCCTTGCAGGCCCAGGGTGTATTGAGGTTAAAGCCCGATGGCAGTTATCAGTTCACCGGCACGCTCGCCTCGCGCGACCCCGGCCAGCCGCAGATTCAACAATCGCTGGCGTTTTTAGGCCGGCCCCTGCCCGACGGAAAGGTTGCCGTGTCCTGGTCCGGCATGTTGCCGTTCGGCAAAACGCCGGTAGCGGTTACCACCGCGCAGCTAAGGTAGGTCGGCTCAAACCCTTCGATTTCGCTCAGGATAAACTCCTTGGAGCCGACGTGTTTTGACTATTGTCGGTTCCGCCTTCGGCTTGAACCGACCTACCCCTGCCAAGGTTTTTTAACGATCAGGAGGGATATTCAGGCCGGTATTTCGGCGTCACCGCCGCGCATCTCGACTGCGCTAAAAAACTTGATTATTGAAGCGAATGCGATAATCATTAAAACTCAGCCACTTGTCCGGTTAGTCATAATTCTTAAGGAAAGTATTTATGGATGCGAAGCGCATCAAGCGCGGCCTTTGGGCCGTAGCTTCGCCACGGAAAAGAGCGGTGGCGGCGGTTGCAGTTTGAACCTCAACCAGGCCATGCCGGATCCTACCTTACCGGTACTCGTGGCTTTCGCAGGCCTGTATCTGCTGCGCCGCCACCTGGGCTGGAAGGCGTAGGCAGCAAATAATAAATGCTACTCCAGTGTGGCGTGATGCACAGTTCGGGGCGGCCCTGGCGGCCGCCCCTTTCTTTTGGTGGATTCTGTTGTGGTGGAACAGTCCGGTCGCACTCAATCCGGCGTGGCCGCTGCATATGCCGCTGCTGTTTTTGCTCCTGGCACTGGTCTACCCGGTGGTCGAGGAGCTGGTGTTTCGCGGAGCCTTGCAGGGCACACTTTATCGGCAGCGTTGGGGAAGCCGCCGTCTCGGACCCCTTTCGACGGCCAACTTTTTTACCAGTCTCCTGTTCGCGGGTTTCCACTTTTTTTACCATGCGCCGCTCTGGGCGGCATTAGTGTTCTTGCCGTCATTGTTGTTCGGTTATTTCCGCGATAAATATCAGCGTGTATTACCCGCCATCATTCTGCACGTGTTTTACAATGCCGGCTATTTCTGGCTATTCCCGCCTTGAGTTTACTGGCTACTGAATGCGTGAAGTTCAACATGGCAAAATCAGTGTCAGGTGTTAGTATTCCTCAATGCGCCCTGACATAGACCTTGGGTCGCCCACCCTCCTGCCCGTCATCACGATAAACCCTGTCGCCCCGGTCACGGCCAGCGTCATCTGCCTGCACGGCCTCGGCGCCGACGGTCACGATCTGGAATCCATTGTGGCGGAACTGGGTTTGCCGCAACGTCACGGGGTACGCTTTTTGCTGCCGCATGCACCGCACCGCCCGGTCACGATCAACAACGGCTACGTGATGCGCGCATGGTATGACTTGCTGGGAATGGATCTCGTGACGCGCCAGGATGAAGCGGGGCTGCGCACATCGCAGACTGCGATCGAACAATTGATTGCACAGGAAAAATCGCGCGGAATTGCGTCCGACCGCATCGTGCTGGCAGGCTTCTCGCAAGGATGCGCGATGACG
>JBDSTW010000130.1:0-13114 GCA_039928055.1 Gammaproteobacteria bacterium
CAACTCTTGGCCGGAGGTTTGGATGGGCGCCTTTTGCGCTTGCGCTTGTGCTGGCCATACCAGATTTCAAATTTGCGGCGCATGCGCCGCGCCCAGTGAAAGTCGACCGATAGCAAGATCACGCCCAGGGGTATCATCCAAAAACCCAGCACCGGCAGAAATCCCATCAGGCCGAGAATGACCAGCAGAATCCCCGCGCTGATACGCAACCCGCGCGAAGGGTGGGTCTTTATTTTATGGAATAGATTCTTAAACATGCGGCATCGTTGATATGTTTGAGCTGGCGCGTATCTTAACCTAATACACAGCGCACATATAACTCAGAGTTTCGTCAGCGATAGAAGACAACAGCGGAGATCGCAAAAGAAAGGGCAGCCTTGCGGCTGCCCCGGTTTAGTAATCCGCCCCGTTTTTTCAGCGGGTTCGGATCTAATAAATTGATGCTTTGAGATAACTACAGCTTGCTTCGAGCAGTAGCTCTACAGCAGATAGACCGTGCCTCAATCGTTATCATAAATCGTCATGGCCGCCGTGCGTTGTGTGCCCAGCACGGCATTACCGGACGGCATGCTCAAGCTTACATTGACCGTTTCGCTAGGCTCCTTCTTCCAGTCATTAATAACAGGAATAGTGAACTGCTTGGGTGTATTGTCGCCATCGGCGAAGTAGATGGTGCCGCTCTTGGCCCCGTAATCATAGCCTGTCAAAGCCGTGCCGTTACTGGTTGAGTACTTAACCGAGACGGCCCCGCTGGTGCCGCTACGCGTCACCGTGATGTAACCCAGCCCTTTGCTTTCATTGACCCCGAAGCTGGGGCCGCTGAATTGCAATGTGGAGCCGCCGGATACTACCGCCACATCGTCATTCACGATGGTTAGCGTTGAACTGCTCACGGTGCCCAGCACGGCGCCGCCGGGATTGTTCAAGCTGAGGCTTACGGTCTCGTTAGCCTCTACCAGCGTGTCATTGATAATCGGCACGGTAAAGGTCTTGGCCGTTGCATCGCCGGTTGCCCAGATGAGCGTGCCGGAGCTGCTCGTATAGTCGGATCCAGCCACGGCAGTTCCATTACGGGTGGCGTAGTTGACCGAGACGGCGCCGCTGGTACCGGCGCGGGTTACGGTGATCGTCGCCAGCGCGGGATTGGAGCCTTCACTGACCTGGTATCCCGACATACTAAATTGCAGCGTATTGCCGCTGCTGACCGTCCCGCCCGCATCCAGGGTCATAAAGACCCCCTGACTGGGATTGAGGTAGCTGCCGCTGGCGCTGGTCTCCAGTTTCACGGCACGCACCATATAGGTGTAGCGCCCGGCCGCCAGGCCGCTATCGACAAAGCTGGTGCCGGTGATGGGCGCACCGGTCAGCCGCGTGAACGGGCCGTTGGCGCTGGTGCCGCGGTACACATGATAGCCTTGCAGGGCGCCGCTGGTGGAGGCTGTCCAGTTCAGATTCACCCCGGTCGCGGTGGCCGTGCCTTGCAGATTGGCCGACGGCGAGACCGCATGCATGCGCAGGGTCGGATCGCCCAGCAGGGCCATGTGAATGCCGCGCGTGGAGCTGTTGACCTGGTTGGTGTACAGATTGCTGTTGTTCTGGCTCAGGCGTGTACTGTAGCCGATGGTCTCGCCCAAGGCCATGTGATGATAAAACCAGTGCGGCCAACCCGACCACGACGAGGTCAGGCCGTAGGTCGTAGTGGCCAGCGGGGCGCGCAGGAAGTTATTCACCACATCCCAATCGCCGAATGCGCTACCGAACAGCATGGTAAACACCACCTTCGTATCTTTGACCACAAAATTATTGTACGGACCGAACTTGGGATCGGAGCTGGGCCCCGTGGTGCCCACTCCCAGCGAGCCCTGAAAGTGTCCCGGGCCGGTGCCATAACCCCACAGATAGCTGTTCGCACTCAAGGTCGGGAACCAGTCGATGGCCGTATTATCCGTGTTGCCCTGCACATTGCCAGCGCCGAAGAAGGGTGCAAAGTTGCGCCAGCCGTTGGCGGCGAAGGCCGAGCCGTTAAATACGCCGAAGTTGTCGTCGATCAGCCCGCGCCGCGCCACACTGTTGAAGGGCGCCAGATTGTGCCGGAAGTTGTGGTCTTTATTGAGGTACTGGCGTAACAGATCCTTCTCGGTCTTGGGCAGGAAGGCTGGCATATTGAATAAATCCACGCGTCCCACCTGCAATTCCACATCGGACGGAATGAAAGACTGGTCGAACTTACCGTCACCCGGCACATTGCGGTTTTCCGGACGCGAAGTGGCGCTGGTGTTATACACGCTGGTATCGGTCCAGCCGGTATCGGTCATTTCCCCGTAAAACACATCGGCCGGCCAGGCGCCCATGTGCTCCGGGTGACCGTCCCATGCCTTATTGCCCGAATACGGCACGGCCACATGGCCGAATAGAAACACCGCCTTCACATTGGCCGGGTCGGCCGCATAATCGGCCTTGATAATATTCTTCACGGCACGCGCCCCGCTGCTGCGCGGCACATCATGGCGCAGCACCTGCCAGCCGTCGCCCACTAAATCATGTTGCAGGCGCGCAAGCTCCGCGGCAAGATCGGCGGCATAAGTGCTATCCACCATCAAGATCAGCTTGCCGCGGCTCTCAATCATAGGCGCCTCGATACCGGCATAGACATAGCCCTGGCCGCTGTAACCCCCGGCCGCCTTGCTGATACGGTACTCGTAAGCCGAGCCCACGCTGACAGTGGTGTCGGTATAACCGGTAGCGCTGCCTGGCAAGGCCGCGACAGAGTTCCACGTTGTCGCATTAAAGGCCTTGCGATAGACGGTATAGCCGGTGGCATTAAAATCCTGCGGCCAGGTGAGGGTGATTTGCGCGGGTGACTTCTGCACGGTGGCGCTGGCTTGCACACTGTAGTCTTTGACGGCGGCCGCTTGGGCCAGTTGGGTGCTAAGTGAAATTGCAACGGCGAAGATAATACTCGCAAGCAGCGCGGGTCGTTGAATATGCATTGACTATATCCCTCATTAAAAAAAATGGCCGGATAGACCGGTCAGAAAAAATTGGTGATGCGTTTTAAGGGATTTTTTCTTAGTTACTTGTGTAGGCCCAACGTCTTTTTCACCCTACATACATCAGACGGCCCCGTTATTTTGCGGGCCATCGCTTGTCCCGGCTTTATCGCAATATGCATGCCATGGCCCGGATAATGGCTATGTAAGCGCTGGTTATAAGAGGCTATAAGCAAGCTCTTATGCGGCTTTACGGCGCAACAAAAAATTATTGCCGGGGATGATTTAAGGGGGAATTGCGGAGTGTATAGCGGCCAAAACAAAAATCGGCTAACTATTACTTTTGGTCAGAATGTGACTAAACCTGATAGTTTCCAGGTGTATGGAATAAAAGAAATGAACAACCTGCGTCGGGCTAAATCCATTTTTTTGTTTAAGAATTTGGAGCGGCACGATCATATTGGGTGTTTTAAGCCGGGCTTTGCAAAGACCTATCCAGGCTGTACCCTAGCGCCCATGTTAATCAAGTTCGCCAAGATGCACGGCCTGGGCAATGATTTTGTCGTGATCGACGCCCTGACTCAGCCGCTGTTACTGACCCCCGCACAAATACGCTTGATTGCCGACCGTCATTTCGGCGTGGGCTGCGATCAGATTTTGCTGGTCGAGGCCGCGCGCAACCCCGGCGCTGACTTTGCCTACCGCATATATAATGCCGATGGCGGCGAAGTCGAACAGTGCGGCAATGGGGCGCGCTGCTTTGCCGTCTTTGTACGCGCGGCCGGACTCACGCAAAAAGATCAGATGGTGGTGGAAACGCGCGGTGGTATTATTCGCCCGCGTATCGAGGCGGATGGTCAAGTCAGCGTGGACATGGGCACGCCGCGCACCGCGCCGCACGAGATCCCGTTTGTGGCGGATAGCGATGCGCTAAGCTATGCTGTGCAGGTCGATGGCCAGGATATTCAGTTAAGTGTGGTATCCATGGGCAATCAGCATGCGGTGCTGCGCGTCGCCGATGTCAGTCGCGCGCCGATAAGCATTCTTGGACCGCAGCTCGAGACGCACGCGCGTTTTCCGGCCCGTGTTAATGTCGGATTCATGGAGTGCGTCGACCGTGCGCATATTCGCCTGCGGGTTTACGAGCGCGGCGCGGGCGAGACGCTGGCCTGTGGCACGGGTGCATGTGCGGCGGTGGTGGCAGGCCGGCGTCAGGGCTGGTTGGATAATAAGGTTAAGGTTGATTTGCCGGGCGGAACACTGCTGGTAAACTGGGAGGGAGGGGCGGAGTCTGTGTGGATGACGGGCCCGGCAACTCACGTATTCACGGGGGAGATAACGTTATGAAAACATTACCGGGCCTGAGCGATGAGTTCAGCGAAAAAGAGATAAGTGAATATCTGCGCGCGCATCCCGATTTTTTTCTTACTCACACCCATCTGCTCGCCGAACTGACGGTGCCGCACGATAGCGGTGACAGCGTCTCCCTGATCGAGCGGCAGGTCGCGGTGCTGCGTGATCAGAACCGGCAGTTGCGGCATGATCTGGCGGAACTCGTGCAGATCGCGCGCGACAATGATCGCCTCACGGAACGCCTGCAGCGTTTCACCTTGGCCCTGATGGAAGCGGAAAGCCTCAGCGACATCTTCTTCATCGTACACGACGCCTTGCGCAACGACTTCAATGCCGATCTGATTGCAGTCCGTTTATTCGCCTCGCCGCGGGCGCCGCTGGATGATTCCAATGTGCTATTGACCTTCGCCTTTGCGGAACACAGCGCCGTTACGCTGGCCGCCGCCTTGTCGGCGTTCAAGAAAATCCTGGAAGCGGGCAAACCCGTGTGCGGCAAACTCACCCCCGCGCAAGCCCACTATTTATTCCAGGAACGGGCTGAGGAAATAGCCTCTACGGCCCTTATCCCCCTGCGCAAATCATCCGCTGCGGACGAAGAATGCTTCGGCATACTCGCCATCGGCAGTTTCAATGCCGAGCGCTTTCATCCGGCCATGGGCACCTTATTCCTAAGCTCCATGGGCACTATCGTCAGTCGCGTATTGACGCCTTACCTGGAACTCTAAGCCGGCGCTTTTAAGGCATGCACGCGCAGGACAAGGACTGGCTGGAGAAATTTTTTACCCATCTGCATAGTGAGCGCAGTCTCTCTGCGCATACTCAAGAGGCGTATCGGCGCGATCTGGCCAAGCTCACAGCGTTCTGCGATAAAAACGAAATTACCGGTTGGCAAGATCTACGCGGCAATCACGTGCGTACCTATGTAGCCTGGTGTCACCGTAGCGGTTTGCGCGGCCGCAGCATACAGCGCAACTTGTCCGCGCTGCGCTCTTTTTATCATTACTTAATGCGTGAGGGCGAGGTACGGTTTAACCCGGCGCTTGGTATCGCCACACCTAAATCACCGCGTCGTTTACCGCGCCCCCTCGACGTCGATCAGGTCGGGCATCTGTTAGAGCTCCCGGCGGGAGATGTCTTGGCCTGTCGTGATCGCGCGATCATGGAATTGATGTATTCCTCGGGCTTGCGTTTGGCGGAACTCATCGGCTTAGACGTCGGTAAACTGGATTTGCACGATAGGGTTGTGCGCGTGACGGGCAAGGGCAAAAAGGAGCGCGTCGTACCGGTCGGGCGTCATGCCTGCACGGCCTTGCACGCATGGCTGCTGGTGCGCGCGCAACTCATAACAGCGGCGCAGCCGGACGAGAATGCATTGTTCATCGGCCGGCGCGGACAGCGCCTCACCCCGCGCGCCGTGCAATTGCGCATGCGCGAGTGGTCGTTAAAACAAGGTCTGGACATCCCGGTGCATCCGCATCAACTGCGTCACTCGTTTGCCAGCCATCTGCTCGAATCCAGCGGCGATCTGCGCGCGGTGCAGGAATTGCTGGGTCATGCCGATATCGCCACCACGCAGATTTATACTCATCTCGACTTTCAGCACCTTGCCAAAGTCTACGATCAGGCTCATCCTCGTGCGCGCCAGCGCAATACTTCCGACATTAAAGTTGGACGGAAAACAGAAAAGGAAGAAATATAAACGCGCCGTTCTTTGCGCCTGCCCGCTTATTCGCGCTTCTGATCCGCCAGTTCCTCAAGCGCAACGGTAATGCGTTGTAGACGTTGCAGGGGATCATTGAGTTCCAGCAATTCTTGCTTGAAAGATAGCTTGAAGGGCAATAATTCGGCCAGGCGGCATCCCACCCAACCGGCCTCAGCGTATTTTTTTACCATTTCC
The DNA here is from genome assembly GCA_039928055.1 of Gammaproteobacteria bacterium. Classification (GTDB taxonomy): domain Bacteria; phylum Pseudomonadota; class Gammaproteobacteria; order SURF-13; family SURF-13; genus JBDSTW01. The sequence continues at coordinate 6,241 of JBDSTW010000130.1, forward strand.
GTGTAGGGATGCCCGGCCTGTTCCAGGGCTTGGCGTAGCAACTCTACCAGCACGCCGTAAGCAGGCAGAATTTCCGCTTCTGGCTCGTCGGGGATAGTGTTCGCGGTGGCCATGATGAGCTGATTGGGCTCGATGTGCTGCGAGAGCACGGCGAGGCGTTGTTCTCCGCGTATGGTAATGCCCAGTAATCCGTCTTCACGCATTTCCCAATCGGTGATCTTCGCCAGTGTACCGACCTTATGGATGGACGCAGCGGCGCCTGCCTCTTCGCCCGCGCTAATCAAACACACGCCGAAACCTGTACCGGTCTTCATGCAGGCGCTAACCATGTCGAGATAGCGCGGTTCAAACAGGCGCAAAGGCAGAATGCCGTGCGGAAACAGCACGGTTTTCAGAGGGAACAGTGGAATGGTTAATGTATTCATACCCGATGCTCACATTAGCCGTATTGTCTTGCTAGCCGCGACATTCGCGCCCGTACGCGGCGATAAAGCCTACGCCTCGCCTTGTTCCGGCTCACCCCAGCGTTCCGTCAGGGCGTGTTCGATATCAAGATGATCAAGGATGCGCGCCACGACAAAATCGACGAGATCATCGATGGTTCGTGGTTGATGATAGAAGCCGGGATTGGCCGGCAGAATAACCGCACCCATGCGCGCCAGGCGCAGCATATTTTCCAGATGGATGACGGAGAACGGCATTTCGCGCGGCACCAAAATGAGTTTGCGCTGTTCTTTCAAAACAACATCGGCGGCGCGCTCGATGAGCTTGTTGCTGGCGCCGCAGGCGATCGCAGAGAGCGTGCCAGCGGTGCACGGGCAGACCACCATGGCCGCGGGGGCGTTTGAACCGCTCGCGACCGGCGCCATCCAATCTTCCTTTGCAAACACCTGCAACTGTCCCGGTTGTGCCGCGTAGCGCGCGGTAAAAAGATCGGCCATTTCGCCAGGCCGGCTCGGCAGCTTCAGGCCGGTCTCCATCGTGATCACCATCTGCGCCGGCGCGGAGACCATCAGATAGACCTGTTTACCGGCCCCCAGCAGGCATTCCAACAGACGCAGGCCATACGCCGCGCCCGAGGCGCCGGTCATGGCCAGTGCAATAGCGTGACGGCTCATGGTCTGCAGTTACTCTTTGAATTATGCGTGTGAATAAAGAAATCTCATATTAACCGGGTGCCTGGAGGCATTTTATTAACTGCTCATGCAGTCCATCAAAGCCGCCGTTGCTCATGATGAGCACATGGTCGCCTGCTCGGGTTTCTTTGGCAAGGTACTCAGTGATTGCTGATGTGGAATTAAATACGCGAGCCTTGGGTCCAATTTCGGCGGCAATCGCTGAAAGTTCCCAACCGAGATTCGGTGGTTCGTACAGTATTACACTGTCTGCACCAGTCAGCGCGGGGGCGAGGGTATCGCGGTGCACGCCCATACGCATGGTATTGGAGCGGGGTTCGAGCACGGCGATTATGCGTTGCTTCGATCCCGCGTCCAGCTTGGTGCGCAGCCCCTGCAAGGTCGTGGCAATGGCGGTCGGATGGTGGGCGAAGTCATCGTAGATCGTGATGCCGTTAATCACGGCACGTATCTCCATGCGTCGCTTTACGTTGCGGAATTCCTGCAACGCACTTATCGCATGGGCGGGCGCGACACCCACATGACGGGCGGCGGCAATCGCGGCCAGGGCATTATGCCGGTTGTGCGCGCCGAGCAGATCCCAGTTCAGCACGTCCTGGACCTTGCCCTGAAAGGTAATCTCAAGAGCTTTGCCCGCTGTATCTTGAGCAAGGTTCCAGCCATCGGGATCAGGAAATTTTTCGACCGGTGTCCAGCAGCCACGCGCCAGTACGCGTTCGATGCTCGCTTCACCGGCGTTGGCGACGATCAGACCGGCGCCGGGTACGGTGCGCACCAGGTGGTGAAATTGCTGCTCGATGGCCGCGAGGTCGGGAAAGATATCCGCATGGTCGAATTCAAGGTTATTCAAGATCAGCGTGCGCGGCCGGTAATGCACGAACTTCGAGCGCTTGTCGAAAAACGCGGTGTCATATTCGTCCGCCTCGACCACGAAAAAGCGCGTTTGCCCCAGGCGCGACGATAGGCCGAAATTATTCGGCACGCCGCCGATCAGAAATCCCGGCGCAAGCCCCGCATACTCCAATATCCAGGCCAGCATCGAGGCGGTGGTGGTCTTACCGTGCGTGCCGGCCACGGCCAACACCCATTTGTCTTGCAGCACGTGCTCGGCCAGCCACTGCGGGCCGGAGGTGTAGGGCAGGCCCTCGTTAAGCACATACTCCACCGCCGCATTGCCGCGCGACAGGGCATTGCCGATTACCACGCAGTCGGGGGTGGGTTTGAGGTGCGCCGGTTCATAGCCTTCACGGAGCGTAATGCCCTGCGCCTCGAGCTGAGTGCTCATGGGCGGGTAGACGTTGGCGTCCGAGCCGCTCACCTGGTGGCCCAGATCGCGCGCCAGCAGGGCGATACCGCCCATGAAGGTGCCGCAAATGCCGAGAATATGAATGTGCATGTCGAGCCTGGTTAAAAATCAGTTTGCCAATGCTACGATTTTACAGCTAGGCAGGATTGTAACCCACAAGCCGCCTACACATGTGAGCCGGTTGGCGACGCCCGTAGCGCAGCACAGAGGCCGTGGATAGGGCAGTCTGCATCATCCCTTATGCTACACTGCGGAAAATTTACCATGACCGCGCTACCGCTAAATCCCCTAAATACTATTAAGTTTGCAGTCAATCTCGAGTCCGCATGCAAGAATACTACGTTGATTCCCCCCGGCAACTGGCCGATTTATGCGCACGCCTGGCGGCGAGTTCCTGGGTGGCGCTCGATACCGAATTCATGCGCGAGAAGACGTATTATGCGCAATTCTGTCTGCTGCAAATTGCGACCGAAGAAATCATTGCCTGCGTCGATCCGCTGGCGCTTGATCTCGATCCCTTGCTGGACCTGATCTACGATCCGGCCATCACTAAGGTAATGCACTCCGCGCGTCAAGACCTGGAACTACTTTATGATTTGCGTCACGCGCTGCCGCGCCCGCTGTTCGACACGCAAATAGCCGCGACGGTATTAGGTTACGGCGATCAAGTCGGTTACGGTGCCCTGGTGCAGGGTATGTTCGGGGTGGAACTGGATAAATCCCACACCCGCACGGACTGGAGCCAGCGCCCGCTGGATCCTAAACAATTGATTTATGCCGCGGATGACGTGCGCTACCTGGTGAAAATCTACACGCAACAGCGCGATGAGCTCGAGCGCGCAGGCCGTCTCGGCTGGCTCGCCGATGACTTTACCGAACTGACCGATGAGGGCAAGTATGTAAATCAGCCGGCCAATGCCTGGCGGCGGATACGGCAGGCCAATACCTTGAAGGGTGTGCAGCTTGCCGTGTTGCGCGCGCTGGCCGCATGGCGTGAAGAGCGTGCCAAGGCGCATAACAAGCCGCGCAAGTGGATCGTCAGCGATGACGTGCTGCTGGAGCTGGCGCGGCATATGCCGCACGACGCGGAACGGCTGGGCAAGATCCGCGGCCTGGAGGCGCAAACCCTCAAACGCAGCAGCGGCGATATCATCGCACTGATTGCCGAGAGCAAGCAGTTACCCAAGGAACAATGGCCGCAACTGGATCCTCCGTTGCGCCTGGATGCCCGGCAAGAGGCGCTCGTCGATACACTGATGGCGGTGGTGCGTGTGCGCGGCATGCAAAACGCCGTCAGCCCAGCCACACTCACGACGCGCAAGGAACTGGAAGCCCTGGTGCTGGGTCAGCAGGATGTGTCGGTATTGCACGGCTGGCGCGGTGCGCTGGTCGGGCGTGACCTGGCGGCCATGCTACAGGGAAAGCTCGTCCTGCGCGTGGCAGATGGCGATGTGGATATCGCTCCGGTTTGAATAAATGGCCAGGCAGACAGGCGATATTGAGTTACGCTGCTTTAATTCAGAGATCAACAGTATAAAGTGGACTTGTTATAATTTTTCCGTTGACCCTGTGGGCGCACCGCTCTATATTGGTGCTGTGAATAAATTATTGCCGAGCGCAGATCGTCTATGGCCGTAGAGAAGCCCACGCAAACGGGCGAATTGGAATTGAAAAAACTGGAGGCCGGGATCGATGAATTGATTCGTTCCTGCGACCTTCTGAAAGAAGAAAATCGCGCCGTGCGTAAACAGCTGGCGAGTTTGATGGGCGAGCGCGCCGTCCTGATAGAGAAAAACGCGCAGGCACACACGCGGGTAGAGATGATTATTCAGCGCTTGAAGGTCTTGGAGCAGGAGGCATGAGCCGCGAGGTAGCAATGCCGGTCACCGTGCACATCCTCGAAAAGGAATATCGAGTGGCTTGCGCAGAGCAGGAAAAGGATGCCTTGGTTGCCGCCGCGCATTATCTGAGCGGCAAGATGAAGGAGATTCGTGATACCGGGAAGGTCGTCGGTCTGGAGCGTATCGCGGTTATGGCCGCGCTCAATATCGCCCACGAATTGTTGCAGCAAAAACCCGGCACCGGCAAGGAAAATAATACGCAGGCTTGGGCAGGCAAGGTACGCGCCTTGCATGATAAGATCGAGACCGCCCTCAGCAGAGGCAAGCAACTGGAGATTTAAGCGCGACCTGAGGCAAGGTTGAGTTGAAAGAGAGGCGTGGCCCCTCTTAAGGAAACTCTGAATAATTCCATCCGTGGAATTTTCAGAGAAGAAAAGCAAAAATGTGATTTTTTCTTTTCTTCATTTTTCAATCGCTCACGCGGTTGAAAAATGGTGGCACATCCCTGTGCCACAAAAATCTCTGAATAAATCAGAGATTTCTTGATATAAAGCAGTACAGAGATGCGGATTTGTCTCGGAGCCGGCAGGCTTACACAAGCCGTAAGCTAAAAAAATAATTATAAACTTACTCCGGGCTGACAGGTTTAGGCATCCCCTGCGGTGTTCGTTAGTAAACCGGGTGTTTTCTTGAGCCTAATTTAATACCCCGGGGATTGTGTTTACCGATGTTGTTGTGCAAGCCCGCTCGGCCAAGGCCGTAGCGAGAAGCCTGATACATCGCCGCAATTCCCACCTGAACCACTGGTTCAAGGGCGAAGGTTTACGACGGCACAGGCGGGGGGTGTCTATCTTCATTTTGTGTTCACCTTGGTTTTTCCTTTAACATCCTCAGCATGAACTCACGCCCAGAACTGCGCACCCGATTGCGCCGGCAACGGCGCGCGCTCAGTCAGACCGAGCGCGCACAATGTTCCGAGGCCGCGGCGCGCCGCTTTGCCGCAACGCGCCGCTTTCGCTGTAGCCGCCATATGGCCTTCTATCTGCCGAATGACGGCGAACTCGATCCGTTGCCGCTGATGCAGCGTGCCTGGGCCAAACGCAAGACCTGTTATCTTCCCGTACTCAGTGCGCTTCCCTCGCAGCGCCTGTGGTTTGCACCCTACCGCGAGGGCGATACGCTGGTTTATAATCGCTACGGTATTCTGGAGCCCGGCGTGCCGGTAAGCGAGCTGGCAAGCGCATGGATGCTGGATATCATCATGGTGCCGCTGGTGGCCTTTGACGGGCAGGGTAACCGGCTCGGGATGGGCGGGGGATTTTACGATCGTACCCTCGCCTTTTTGAAATACCGCCGGTGCTGGCAGAGTCCGCGGCTGTTCGGGCTTGCCTATGATTTTCAGAAGGTGGCACACATTCAGGCCGAACCTTGGGATGTGCCGCTGCAGGGCGTTATTACCGAGGCCGGTCTGTATCTTTCACCTTAATTACTCTGCCTTGAAACACGATAAGCCTACCCGTGGACGCCTTTGCGCGGCATTCGGTACGGGCAGGGACTCTTGAACATGAAGCACGACACACCAATGAACGCCAAGGAATTCGCCAAGCGCCGCAGGCATCTGATGCAGATGATGGGCAATGAGACTATCGCCATCATCCCCACTGCCCCGGTGCATTTGCGCAATCGCGACGTGGAATATGCCTATCGTCCCGACAGCGATTTTTATTATTTAACGGGATTTCCGGAGCCCGAGGCCGTCGCCGTGCTCATCCCCGGTCGCACGCAGATGGGCACGGGCAAAAAGGCCGAGTACATTTTATTTTGCCGCGAGCGCGATCCGCTCATGGAAACCTGGAACGGTCGCCGTGCAGGGCAAGAGGGTGCCTGCGCGATTTACGGCGCGGACGATGCCTTTCCCATCGCGGACATCGACGAAATCCTGCCGGGCCTGCTGGAAAACAGCGAACGCGTATTTTATACCATGGGCTGTCATCCGGATTTCGATCAGTCCGTGATGAACTGGGTGAATCAGATTCGCCAGAAGTCGCGCAGCGGCAGTCAGGCACCGCGCGAATTTATCGCCTTGGATCACCTGGTGCACGAGATGCGTCTATATAAAAGCCCGGCCGAGATCAGGGCTCTGCGCCGCGCCGCGCAAATCTCGGCCGCTGCGCACCGGCGCGCCATGCAAACCTGTCGCCCGGGGCTCATGGAATATCAGATCGAGGCGGAATTGCGTTATGAATTCATGCGTTCCGGCAGTCCCGCGCCCGCCTACAATCCCATAGTCGGCGGGGGTTCGAACGGCTGTATCCTGCACTATACGGAAAATAATGCGGTGCTGAATGAAGGCGATTTATTGTTGGTTGACGCCGGCGCGGAATTCGATAGTTATGCCGGTGATATTACACGCACCTTTCCCATCAACGGCCGCTTTACCCCGGCGCAGCAGGCCGTTTATGAAGTCGTGCTGGAGGCTCAAGTGGCCGCGATTGCCAAGATACGCCCCGGTAATCATTGGAACGAGCCGCACGAGGCGGCGGTGCGCGTGCTCACGCAAGGCATGCTGAAACTCGGCCTGCTCAAAGGCA
>JBDSTW010000131.1:0-3132 GCA_039928055.1 Gammaproteobacteria bacterium
ACACATTGCCGAGCAGATCTTGCAGCATGAAGCGCCCGACGCGCGTGCCGGCGTCGAGCGTGGTCAGAATAAACACCGCCTCGAACATGATGGCGAAGTGATACCACATGGATAGCATCCCTTGGCCGAAGGCGCTGCCGAATATGCTGGCCATGCCGACCGCGAGCGAGGGCGCGCCGCCGGTGCGGGCAAACAGCGTCGCCTCGCCCATCTGTCGGGCGAGCAGGTTCATCTGCTCGACCGTGACCGGGAAGCCCCACGAAGATATTTTTGCCACAGCATCCGCCGCCTCTTTTCCGACGATACCGGCTGGGCTGTTGATGGCGAAGAACACGCCGGGGTCGAGTACGGTCGCGGCGATCATGGCCATGATGGCGACGAACGATTCCAGCATCATGGCGCCGTAGCCTATCATGCGGATGTCGCGTTCGTTGGCGAGGAGCTTGGGTGTGGTGCCGGAGGCGATGAGCGCATGAAAACCGGAGATCGCGCCGCAGGCGATGGTGATGAACACGAACGGGAACAGCGCGCCGCCGAAAATCGGGCCGCTGCCGTCTATGAACTGCGTCAGCGCCGGCATCTTGACCTCCGGGCGCAGAATCACGATGGCAATCGCAAGCAGGATAACGGTTCCCAATTTTAAAAACGTGGACAAATAATCGCGCGGCGCGAGCAGCAGCCACACCGGTAGAATCGCGGCGAGGAAACCGTAGCCGATGATAAACCAGGCGAGGGTCAAGCCGCCCATGTCGAAATAACCGCGCAAGCTGGCGCTGTGGTCTATCCAGCCGCCCGCCACCACGGAAAACAGCAGCAGGGCGATACCGATCACCGAGCCTTCCAACACGCGTCCGGGGCGTATGTTGCGAATATAGAGACCGACCAGAATCGCCACCGGGATGGTAGCGAACACGGTGGCGGTCGCCCACGGGCTGTGCTTCATGGCGTTCACTACCACCAGCCCCAGCACCGCGATAAGGATTACCATAATCATCAGCGTGCCAACCAGCGCCGCCACGCCGCCGATGGGTCCCAGCTCATCGCGCGCCATTTGCCCCAAACTTTTACCATTGCGCCGCGTGGATAAAAACAGCATGACCATGTCCTGCACGCAGCCGCCCAACACCGCACCAAACAATATCCACAAGGTGCCGGGCAGATAGCCGAACTGCGCCGCCAGCGTGGGGCCGATCAGCGGCCCCGGCCCGGCGATGGCGGCGAAGTGGTGACCGAACACGATCCAGCGATTGGTCGGCACGAAATCGCGCCCGTCGTTGATGCGCTCGGCCGGCGTGGCGCGGGTCTCGTCCAGCATCAGCACCCTGGCCGCGATCCACGCGCTGTAGAAGCGATAGCCGATGGCGTACACACAAAGCGCCGCGACGATAAACCAGATGGCGTTCACCGATTCGCCGCGATTCAGCGCGATACCGCCCAGCGCAGCGGCGCCCAGCACGGCGACGGCAATCCAGATAAGAGTGGTGAGCAGAGAGTTTTTCATGGCTTGAATTCCGTAGCTGATTTCTGTGCGAGAATGTTAGCGCAAATCCGGTTTGCTTGACACGGTATCTTGCCTGTCCATACCATCGCGGCCTTTCGTGATTACCTTCTTTGGGGCTTGTTGAGGGCATCTCTAAAAATTCAGAGTTCGCCCAAATGCAAGGCGCGGAAAAAATTTCGCCGCGCCGCATATGATTGATATGTTAGCAAGAAATTTTTTCCGCAACGCAGCAGTTGGGATGAAATCTGGATTTTTAGAGGTGTCCTTGAGGAGTTTTCATGCTGTCACCTATCACTGAACAAAAGTTCAAGCAACTGGCCGAGCAAGGCTACAACCGCATTCCATTGGTTGTGGAAACCTTTGCCGATCTCGATACGCCGCTGTCGCTGTATCTCAAGCTCGCTAACCAGCCTTATTCCTACCTGCTGGAATCGGTGCAAGGCGGAGAACGCTTCGGTCGCTATTCATTCATCGGCCTGCCCGCCGACACGCGCGTCACGGTGCGCGGCAATCACATCACGCTGACCCACACTAGCGGCGAGACCGCGCACGACGCGGACAACCCGCTGGATTTCATCAAGGAATACCAGTCGCGTTTCAAGGTCGCGCCGCTGCCCGGTTTGCCGCGCTTTACCGGCGGGCTGGCCGGATATTTCGGCTATGACACGGTGCGTTATATCGAGCCGCGTCTGGCCACAACCCATAAACCGGATGTGCTGGACACCCCTGATATTTTGCTGATGCTGACCGAACAACTGGCGGTAGTGGACAATCTTTCCGGTACGCTCACCTTCATCGTGTATGCCAACCCGGAACAGGCCGACGCCTACACCCTGGCGCGTCAGCGGCTGGATGAGTTGTTGCGCTTGCTGCGCCGTCCGGTGGAAATCCCGCGCGCGCCGCCCATGCACGGCGGCGAGGCAAAATCCGAATTCGGCGAAGCCGCGTTCAAACAGGCGGTGGAAAAAGCCAAACGCTACATCTTTGACGGCGACATCATGCAAGTGGTCTTGTCACAGCGCATGTCGCAACCGTTCCCGGCTTCGCCGCTGTCGCTGTATCGCGCGTTACGCGGCCTGAACCCCTCACCTTATATGTTTTATTACGACATGGGCGACCATCATGTGGTCGGCGCGTCGCCGGAAATTCTGGTGCGGCTGGAAGGCGACAACATCACCGTGCGCCCCATCGCCGGTACGCGTCCGCGCGGCAAAACGCCGCAACAGGATGCGGCGCTGGCGCAAGAATTGCTGGCTGATCCCAAGGAGCTGGCCGAACATTTAATGCTGATTGATTTAGGCCGTAATGACGTAGGACGTGTGGCACAACACGGCACAGTCAAGCTCACCGACAAAATGGTGATCGAGCGCTATTCGCATGTGATGCACATCGTGTCCAATGTCGAAGCCACGCTCAAGCCGGGGCTGGACGCGATAGACGTATTGAAAGCCACTTTCCCGGCTGGCACCGTGAGCGGCGCACCCAAAGTTCGCGCGATGGAAATCATCGACGAACTGGAGCCGACCAAGCGGGGTATCTATGCCGGCGCAGTCGGCTATCTTGGTTTCAACGGCGACATGGATCTTGCCATTGCTATCCGTACTGCAGTGATCAAAGCTGGCATTCTCTAT
>JBDSTW010000132.1:0-3683 GCA_039928055.1 Gammaproteobacteria bacterium
TCGCGGCGCCAGGCATCCTCTTCCAGCGTGCTGCCGAAGACATTGTCGCGCACGATGCGGCCTTCCGAGCTTAGCCCGTCGGTATTTTCGCCGCTATGACTGCCGCGGAAGGTCGCGACCTCCACGATCTCGCGGCCAAAACGGACGTGGGCCAGGCGGAAACGCCGACCAATGAGGCGGCAATTGCGGAATAATTGTTCGACATGCTCGGGGCGTGCGTTGGTGGCGATATCAAAGTCGTGCGGGACCCGGCCCAACAACAGGTCGCGCACACAACCTCCCACCAAATAAGCCTTATAGCCCGCGTTATTCAGCCGGTTGATCACTCGTAGCGCATTCTCACTGATCTTTGCATGTTCGATCGTGGCTGGTGCATCGGGTTTGAGAGTAGGTATGTTAATGTCCTTATTTCCCTATTAGAATCGATAGCTTAGCGTAAACTTGAGCAGGGCGGCACTTCGCGTATAATAGCGGTTTCTACACGGGAGGCATACTCCCCCGCCCCATCGCTCCCTTCGTCTAGTGGCCTAGGACACTGCCCTCTCACGGCGGTAACAGGAGTTCGAGTCTCCTAGGGAGCGCCATTCATAAGTCCGTAGCACCTAAGATTGCATTACGCATCCGCACGGACCTGCCTCAGTGAACCCTGCGCACCAGGATCACGGACAAAATAAAGAATAAGCTGATCGGCAACAGGGCACTGAAGGCCGGGTTGAAATTATAGACCAGGCCGACTTGGCTGAAGGTCTGATTAAACAGATAAAAACCGATACCCACCAAGCTGCCCACCAGAATACGCTGGCCCATGCCTACGCTACGTAGCGAGCCGAACACAAAAGGAATGGCCAGGAAGGTCATCACCGCCGTGCTGACCGGCCAGATCGAGCGCGCCCAGAATGCCAGTTCATAACGCTCTGCATCCTGATTATTGTCGCGCAGATAAGTAATATATTTAAACAGATCCCAGGTCGATAAACGCTCCGGCTTGACCGTGAGCAAATTGATCAAATCAGGGCTCAACAGGGATTCCCAGGCCGCCCGGGCCACCTGGCGTGTAACAATGCCGTCCTCGCTAATATGGCTTTGCACAATGTCTTCCAGCAACCAGCCGCCCTTTTTGAAATGCGCACTTTTGGCGGAAGTAGCGATGCGCAGGTGATGCTGGTCGTCGAACTCGTAAATATTAATCTCGCCCAGGCGCTGCCCCGGCAGCACAGTGCGAATATTGATGAAACTGTGGCCGTCACGGGTCCAAAAACCGTAATCCGTCTTTAAGGTAATGCGGTCTGAAATCGCGATCGAGCGCTGTATCTGCGCATATTGTTCGCTGGCGGGGGCAATCACCTCGCCGATGAACATGACGCCGATAATCATCATTAAACCGATCTTCATGACCGATACGCTGATCTGTCCCAGGGAAACACCCGCCGCTCGAATTACCAGCAACTCACTATTGCTCGCCAGCCAACCCAGGCCGAGCAGACTCCCCAGCAGGGCAGCCAGCGGAAACAGGACATAAATATTGCGCGGCTGGATCAGCAAGGTATATTGGAGTGCCTCGAGCAATCCGTAATTTCCCTTGCCGACATCGCCGAGTTGATCGACAAAATCGACGAAGAAAAATAATGCGAGCAGCACCAGGATCACGGCCAGCGTGCTTACCGCCACCGCCTTGCCCAGATAACGATCCAGTATCTTCATGCCGGTGCCTGCCCGTTATTTCGGCGCGGCTTAAACCGTAACCCGCCTGTATTGAGTTCGCGAAAAAAGAGCATAAGCACGGCCACTAACATCAGGGCGTGCACCCACCACATGCCGAACAGCGGGGTGACAACGCCGTGGCCGACCCAGGCACGGGCTATGCCCATCATATTGATATAGATAATGTAGATCAGAATCGCGATAAATAATTTGGCATAGCGCCCTTGGCGCGGCGTGGTGCGCGCAAGCAGCACTCCGATCAAGCCCAGCATCATGGCGGATATAGGCATCGAAATACGCCACTGTAACTCGGCAATATCCCCGATGTCGGTCGACTTCAATAATGTCGATGTCGGCTTTTCTTCGCGCCTGTCCGCCATCGGCAGCAACTCTGTTTGCTGAAAGCGCACAAAATATTTTTCGTATTGGGTTATGCGAAAATCCGTATGGTTGGGGCTTAACTCATAGCGACTGCCGTTTTTTAGCATCAAAAACTGGTCGCCGGTCTTTTTATCATAATATTTACTGGCGTTAGCCGACGACAAGACATTCACTTTGTCGCCACGCCGACTTTGAATAAAGACGTTATCCATCGTGCGGGTATCGGCTGATAATTTCTCGGCATAAAAAATATCCTCGCCCCGTCTCGATTCTTTAAAACGTCCGGCGACAATGGTGCTGAGTTCCAAGCCTTGCTGAGAGCGGTCCCTAATTTCGTTAGACTGGCCCACTGCCCAGGGACCGAGCAGCAGGGACAGGAAGGCGACCATAACCGCAACACTCAAGATAAGTGGCGTCATGATGCGCAGCACCTGTGGCGTGCCTATGCCGCAGGCCGCGAGCGAGGTCATCTCGTTGTCCATATACAGGCGGCCAAGCGCAAGCACGATGGAAATAAAAAATATCAGGGGCAATGCCAGCGGAAATACGGTAATGGACTTAAGGCCGAGCAGGACAAATACAATATCGGCGGGTAACTTGCCCGATGCGGCATCCGCCAGATACTGCACGAAACGGCTACTCAAAAAGATGAGTAACAGAATCGGGGCCACCGCGAGCAGGGTGTATGCCACTTCTTTAATCAGATAGCGGTTAATAATACGCAAGGTCATCTACCATAGCGGGCGCTGAGACTGCAAACATGCACTTTTTCGGGTAAACTGATTATTATACGCATAACGATCCTTCGTGCTTAGCAACACACTCTGACTGGAAGCCCCTGAACAGACAAGAGAGTCCCGCGCATCTTGTGGCGCGGCTTGCGTACACATAAACCATACCCCTAGTTGTGAGTCAAGATTTCCGAGGAGCCGCATGGAATTTGCCATTAAAAGTTCAAGCCCCGAAAAACTGCGCACCGCCTGCGCCGTGCTGGGCGTATTTGAATCCAAACATTTATCCGGCGCCGCACAGACGCTGGACAAGCAGAGCAAGGGCCTGCTGGCCGGTTTAGTGAAACGCGGCGACATTGAAGGAAAGCTCTGTCAAACGCTATTGCTGCACCATATCCCTAACACGCTGTGCGAGCGAATCTTACTGGTGGGCTGCGGGCCCGTCGCGGAGTTCGGAGAGGCGCAGTACCGGAAGGTTGTGAACAAGGCGCTACAAGTACTAAAGGAAACCCCCGCACAGGAGGCCGTCTTTCATCTTCTGGAGCTGGATGTGCCCGGGCGTGATCTTTACTGGAAGACGCGCCAGGCAGTTGAGATCAGCCGTGGCGCTATATATCGGTTCGATCAACTCAAAAGCAAGAAAAACGGCAAACCTTATGCGCTCTCCACGCTTACTTTTAATATCCCCCATCGCGCCGACGTAAGCGCCGGCGAACGTGCCGTGCGCGAAGGCGTGGCGATTGCCAACGGCATGGATCTGGCAAAGAATCTGGGTAATCTTCCCGGCAATATCTGTACGCCCGGCTATATCGCCAGGCAGGCGAAATCCCTGCAAAAAGATCAACCGAAGATCAAGGTTAGCGTGCTCGA
>JBDSTW010000133.1:0-2373 GCA_039928055.1 Gammaproteobacteria bacterium
TTGGAAAGCACGCATCCCAAGCCGCGTTATTTTGTTACCGTACCTACCTATTTGGCGGCGGCCTTGAAGCGGCTATTGCCGTATCGCGCCCTGGACTGGATCCTGCATCGCCTGGGCGGGAGTGGCGAGGCTTAGCGATGCCAATGGAAATTGGAAATGCTGCGGCAGGAAAGAGTGAATTAAAAAGAGGCGGAAAATTCCACGGATGAAATTTCCCGCCCAAACTAAACAAAGTACCGCCTGACTATCTCAAAGAACTGTGCTTTAAAGGTTGTATAATTTCAGCCGCATTCACATCCTCTTGTGATCCTTGGCTGCGCGCCTTGCCGCCTTTGCGGCCGATATCGGACATATGCTTGCGATTTTGGCTTACTGAGGTACCGCCCTTGCGGCCGATGTCGGCCATGTGTTCCCGATTCTGACTCACCGACGCCCCGCCCTTGCGGCCGATGTCGGCCATATGAGCCCGGTTTTGGCTGACTGTTCTTCCGCCTTTGCGACCGATGTCGGCCATGTGCATGCGGTTACGACTGACCGTTTCGCCGCCCTTGGTTCCGCGGTTTTCCTGAATGCCTCTGTTTCTCTCCATATTTAAAGACTCCTCCTTGAGTAAAGATTAAAGACAGTATGTGCCGCTCAAGACAGTGAATGTATCTGGGATCGGATATAACGGCGCCAGCTAACGGCTTAACACAGCCGATATTAAATTAGAATCGAGATATCGACAAAGTTCCCTTAATAAAACCAGCCGGCTCAAATTGTTTCTGTTGCCTCAAAGCAGCGTTGAGATGGCGATACAGAAGTCTACCCCGCCCCTTATGGACGGGGTAGACTGGCGGGTCTTATGAATTATTGATCCGTAGCCGCCGGATTGTTTATTGTCTGCTCCGGCGTCATTGTACCGGAGCTAGGATTAGCGCCGCCCTGTTGCATGGTCGGTCCGCCCTCCTTCTCTACATTTTCCATGGCCTTATCGTCTAACATCCCACCGGAATCGGTAGCCGCACCTTGAACATTGCGGTCGCTGCTGGTGGTGGATGCGTTCGTTCCGGCACTGCCGCTAGGCGATGAGGCCATATTACCCGTGGAGGTGCTGCCGGCTGTCAGGCCCAGCATGCTGTTGGTAATAGCGTTTTTGAAGTTCGTCAGATCAAGCCCTTTGCCGCCGGCAGCCGCATCCATATTAAGGGTGAGCTTATCCTTGCCGGCAGACAACTCCTCATTACTGATAACCCCATCCCGGTTCGCATCGATCCTGTTAAACAAGGCAACATGGGGATCGGCGGAAAGTTCACTTAAGCGGCTGGGGTCAACGGACAAGGTAGCGCCAACCTGAGAGGTAGACGCTCCGCTTATAGATTTATCGCTCGCATCGGTACCACTGGCGCCGCTGCTGGATTTGCCCGATGAGTCAGAGCCGCTCGGCATGCTGCTGTCGCTCGCAGCGCCGCTCATAGACTTATCTTTGCTGCCGCTGGTTGCATCGCTTGCCGCCAATGCGGTACCCGCGAGTAGACTCAGTATTAAGGCTGGTAATAATTTCTTTTCCATGAAAGTTCTCCCTTTAAAGATTAATTTTGAAGTTCTACGGTAGTCTGATAAGGTGCCAACCGACACTCTTATCAACTGCATCTTTATGAGACTTATAGGCCCATAAAAGTTCAATCTAATGCCGGTTCTCCCTGATGTTGATTGCCCGTCCGCTGGAGTCCGGCGTTAGTTGGCCGACGCCATTACTCTATGAGTTTAAAATTTTGATTGAGTTCCATCATCTGAGGGGAATGGGAGTATGGCTGTCTACGCCATCGGCGATATACAAGGATGCTTTGACGAGCTTAAAAAATTGCTCGACGTCATTGCGTTCGATGCCGAACGCGACATACTCTGGTTTACCGGCGATCTGGTTAATCGCGGGCCCAAGTCGCTCGAGGTCGTGCGCTTTGTCAAAAGTTTAGGGGAGCGTGCGCTCACTGTGCTGGGCAATCATGATCTGCACCTGCTCGCCGTGACGCAAGGCCACGAACAATATCAGCACAAAGATACCTTCAATGACGTACTCGCCGCACCGGATCGCGCGGAGCTTGTCGATTGGCTGCGCCGGCGGCCGTTGCTACATCATGATGCCGCGCTGGGCATGACGCTTATTCACGCAGGCCTGCCTCCGCAGTGGGATTTAATGTTGGCAAAGGCTTGCGCCGCGGAAGTCGAAGCCGCCCTGAGAGGCTCGGATTTTTCAGCGTATCTGGAATATATGTACGGCAACGAGCCGGCGCGCTGGTCTGAGCAACTCACCGGCAGGGAGCGGCTGCGTTTTATTACCAATTGTTTTACGCGCCTGCGCTTTTGCGATGCGCAAGGCCGTCTCGCGCTGGA
>JBDSTW010000134.1:0-1821 GCA_039928055.1 Gammaproteobacteria bacterium
GCAATCTCAAGAAAATCTTTAGCATGGCTCGGCTAATTCATTAAGGAACCTCTGATTTATTCAGAGGTTCCTTTGTGGTACAAGGATGTCCGCCATTTATCAGACAATTAAGTGTCTGATAAATGAAGAAAATTAAAAGTCATGCTGTACACGAAGTACGAATGCCGCGTACGCATGGATGCGGAGGAGCGGCCATTTTTAATTTTCGTCTCTGAAAATTCCATGGATGGAATTATTCAGAGTTTCATTAAGGCACGCGGCAATTCTTTGCGTAACCGGCCCCCGCGGAATAGGAATTCTCGCCACTTCGCGCACGGGCCACAGGCCGATCAGGCTATTGCACAAAAAGATCTCCTGCGCCTCCATTATATCTTTAAGGTCAAGCTGAATTATGCCCGTGGTCAGCCCCATGTCAGCAGCCATCTCCAGTATCCGTCCGCGCATGATGCCAGCCACGCCGCATTGTGACAAATCCGGTGTCTGTAACATGCCGCCGCGCACCAGAAAGACATTGCTCATGGTGCCTTCGACGACCTGCCCCGCACTATCCAGCATAAGCCCTTCCGGAACGGCGGGGTCATCCCATTCATTGCGCGCCAGGACTTGCTCCAGGCGATTCAAGTGCTTGAGCCCGGCCAGTAACGGATTGCTGCCCAGGCGCGTCGCACACACGCGCACGGCCACGCCTTGCTCTGTAAAGTCGGCGGGGTAATCCGGCCAGGCTTGCAAGGCGAGGATACGGGTAGGCCTTTCGGAATCCCGGCAGCGATAGCCGCGCGCGCCGCTACCGCGCGTCACGATGATCTTGAGCACGGCCTGTTCCGCATCATGGCAGACAGCGTGAGCTTCTTTCCTTAAATTTATTAAATCGGGCAACGCTATGCCCAGGCGCGCGCAGCCCAGACTCAGGCGCTGCATATGTCTATCCCAAAGCTGCGGGGAACCGGCGCGTACCGCGATGGTCTCGAACAGGCCATCGCCATACAGCAGTCCGCGATCCTCGCTGCTGATTTGTGCGCTCTGTTGGCCGTTAATCAGGGTCATGCGGGAGTCCTACTCCAGGGCCAAAATGACGCCGCGTGCCTTGGCGCGGGTCTCGGCAAGTTCACGTAGCGGATCGGAATCGGCCACGATGCCGGCGCCGGCACGTAGCGAGATATGCCGATCATTTTTCGTGAGGGTGCGGATCAGAATATTAAAGTCCATGCTGCCGTCGCGATTGATGTAACCCATGGAGCCGGTGTAGGCGGCGCGCGGCGTCTGTTCGAGCTCGGCGATGATCTCCATGCAGCGCACCTTGGGGCAGCCGGTGATCGTGCCGCCCGGAAACACGGCGCGTAATACCTGCCCCGGCGTGACCGAGGCGCGCAGGCGTCCGCGGATATTCGAGACGATGTGGTGCACATGCGTGTAACTCTCGACGGCCATGAGTTCATCCACCGTGACACTGCCCGGCACACAGACCCGCCCCAGGTCGTTGCGCTCGAGATCGATGAGCATAATATGCTCGGCGCGCTCCTTCGGGTGCGCGAGCAGCATTTGCGTATCGGCGCGGTCAGTGGCATGCGTATCGTTGCGCGGGTGTGTGCCCGCAATCGGACGGGTTTCGATCAGGCCATTGCGCACGCTGACCAGGCGTTCGGGCGAAGAACTGATGATAGCCGCATCACCGTAACACGCCAGCCCGGCAAACGGCGCCGGATTTTGTTCGCGTAAGCGCCCGTAGATCTGCGCGGCATCGACACCCTCGCGCAGATGCCCCTGCCAGGCGCGTGACAGATTCACCTGGAATACATCGCCCTCCTTGATATAGTCCAGTAT
>JBDSTW010000135.1:0-1782 GCA_039928055.1 Gammaproteobacteria bacterium
GCATATCCGCCACTGGTCATTGATGCGGATACTGTGTTGTCCCTTGCGGTTGCCCCTCAGGGCTTC
This sequence comes from Gammaproteobacteria bacterium, assembly GCA_039928055.1. Taxonomy (GTDB): domain Bacteria; phylum Pseudomonadota; class Gammaproteobacteria; order SURF-13; family SURF-13; genus JBDSTW01. The sequence goes on from JBDSTW010000135.1 coordinate 67, forward strand.
AAGCCGGTTACCGGGTGGGACCTTGAGATCCTCCAGCCGCCGTGCCTGGTGCAAGAACAAAAGCTTGCGGCGGGCGACCCGCTCGATGGCCCGGAAGCGTGGCACGTCTTGGTCGTTGAACAGGGCCTCGATCCGGGGATCGCTGAAGGAGCGGATCATACCCCTCAGGCTATGATGTCACGCATAATATGTCAAGTGGCATGGGATGTGGAGGGTCATACGACGTCGCTGGCCGCTCATTGTGCCGGTTTTTTCTTTTGATTGCGGCAACACGTTATTTCTTTGTTTCAAGACTTGGTTTCCTGTTACCCAATCTGTAAATAAAGTTCAGTGGGCGAATCTCGATAGCGGGTCTCGGCATGGCCTGTGTATTCAAAATTCATTGGCAGATAATTTCGCTTGATGTTACTACGCCAGAAACTCAAGACTTTGGAAACGATAGATGCGGTTGCGTTCATGTGTTTATTACCCTCTTTATTACCCTTACTAAAAGGTAATTACCCTTTCTTTTTCCATCTTGCCGCAGGCCCGCGGCCCAGGCATTCAATGGCGTTCGCACTTTGCTGTTCCCGCAACACGCGGCGAACCATGTCCCGGCTCACGCCGGGGCAAGCCTGCTCCAACTGCGATACGGTGAATTCGCCCGTGATTCGGTTGATGGCCACCAACACCAAATCCGTCTTCGACCCTCGCGGCGCTTTCATCTCGCCCATCCGCTCGGCGAACTCGCGATAAGCCATTTTGAGGATGGACAGCACGTAGTTGATGAAAGGCCAAGGATCGTGCTTGCCTTCATGCCATCCCTGCGAGCTTTGCTCCAGCGTCTCGTAATAGCGCTCTTTGTTTTCCTCGATCAACCGCTCCAGGCTGATATAGCGCCCGACTTCATTGCCCAGTTGATAGCACTGGAGCAAGAGCAGCAGCCGCGACACGCGCCCGTTGCCATCACGGAAAGGGTGGATGCACAGAAAATCCAGGTTGAACGCGGCAATCGCAATGAGCGGATGAACCCAGCGCTCATCAAGGCAGCACTGCCAATCCTCAATCAACTCCACCATCGCAGCAGGCGTGCCCGCCGCAGAAACAGGGCGGAAGCGCACGCGCTCGCGCCCATCTGCATAGCGCTCAATGATGTCGCCGTCTTTTTCCTTGTATTGCCCGGAATCCCAGATTTGGCCGCGCGCCAGCCGATGCAATTGAAGTATCGTCGCCTCACTCACCGGCATACGGGCAGCACCTTCGTGGATCAGCTTCAAGGCATCCCGATACCCGCGCACCTCTTCCTCATCGCGATCACGAAACAACGGCTTGGCCGCAACCAGCACATCGCGCACCCGCGACGGATCAACCGACACGCCTTCAATGCGGTTGGAGGAAACCGCGCTCTCGATCAACGCGTGCTCGCGCAACGTCTTCAGCCGCTGCGGGGACTGCTGCGTATACAGTTCCTGCTTGCCGCGAAACTCGCCAAGGTCGGCCAGATACCAGGAGGCGCCGGCGGGAATGGAAAAGTTCTGTGTGGCGAAAAGATGCAAGGTATTCAAGTTGTCGCCCCCCTTGTCTTGGTGGCGGTCTCTGTAGGCGCCGCATGGATGCGCGCCAGCAGCGCCAGGGCGGGTTCTTCGTGCGGGTCTTGCGGCACCAGTTGGCCGGAGAAGGCTTTTTTCAGGATGGACTGGCGCAGGGCTTCGGCTTGTTGCACGCTAATTCCAAGGG
>JBDSTW010000136.1:0-6188 GCA_039928055.1 Gammaproteobacteria bacterium
ATCGCGCCGCAACCCGTGCCCAGGTCGGCAATATTCCATACGGCAGGCGCGGGGATACGTTGCAGGGCAAGCTCGACGAGCAACTCGGTCTCGGCACGCGGGATCAGCGTGTCGCGTGTGACGTTTAGCTCCAGCGACCAGAATTCGCGCCTGCCGGTGATATAAGCGATCGGCTCGCCGGCCCGGCGCCGTTCGATCAACGCATAAAATTGCGCAAGTTGCGCGGTATCCACGTTACGTTCGGGCCAGGTGTGCAGATAGGAACGCGTGGCGCCCAGCACATACCCCAGTAAAATCTCGGCATCGACAGCGGCCGTGGCGGGTGAATTTAATCGCCGCTTTGCCTCCGCGAGCGCGGCGCGAAAGGGGGTATTGCGTAGCCGGACTTCCATGCCGTGATGCTAGCAGTCCTGGGTAAAAAAAACAGCTTGTGTTTCAGCCCAACCACGTACTAAACAATCAGATTATTGCTCCGCCATGGCGGCAAGTTGATCGGCCTGGTATTCGCTGATGAGCGGATTGATAACGGCATCTAAGTTTCCCTGCAGGATGTCTTCCAGTTTGTACAAGGTAAGGTTGATGCGGTGATCGGTGAGCCGACCTTGCGGAAAATTATAGGTGCGGATGCGATCCGAGCGTTGCCCGCTGCCGACGAGGTCCTGGCGCTGCTGGGCCTGCTCCGCCTGTTGCTTATTGCGCTCGGCGGCGAGCAGTTTGGCTTGCAGCACGGACATGGCGCGCGCGCGATTTTTGTGCTGCGAGCGTTCATCCTGGCATTCGACGACGACGCCGGTGGGTAGGTGGGTAATGCGTATCGCCGAATCGGTCTTGTTGACGTGCTGGCCGCCGGCCCCGGACGAACGATAAGTGTCGATGCGCAGATCGGCGGGATTGATGTCGATCTGGTCGATCTCGGCCACCTCGGGCATGATCGCCACGGTGCAGGTGGAGGTGTGGATGCGCCCTTGTGTCTCGGTCTGCGGCACGCGCTGCACGCGGTGGCCACCGGACTCGAACTTGAGACGGGAATACGCACCCTGGCCGATGATGCGGATGATAATCTCTTTGTAACCGCCGTGCTCGCCGGGGCTCGCGCTGATGATCTCCGCTTGCCAGCCGCGCAGTTCGGCATAGCGTGAGTACATACGGAATAGATCGCCCGCAAACAGTGCGGCCTCATCACCGCCGGTGCCGGCGCGAATTTCTAAAAAGATATTACTGTTATCGTTCGGGTCGGTGGGTAAGAGTAGCCTTTGCAGCTCAATTTCCAGGCTGCGTTGCCGTTCTTGCACGCGCTCAATCTCGTCCTGCGCCATATCGCGCATCTCGGCATCGTCGTCGCGCAACATGGTTTGCGCCGCGGCCAGGTCGCTCAGCGTTATTTGATATTGCTCGAAGCAGCCCACCACCGGTTTGAGTTGGGCGTACTCCATGGAGAAATTGCGAAAACGCGCTTGGTCGCTCAGCGTTTCGGGATCCGAAAGTAGAGCGTTAATTTCCTGGAGGCGTTCGGCGAGTTGTTCGAGTTTACTGTGTATCGAGGGTTTCACAATTCGGTTTTCACTGCTCTTTTGTAGCGCAAGGATGAATCAGGCGCGAAGGTCCGCAACTTTACGTTAATCGTCAGTGTCTTTCAGATCGAACAATTCGCGCGCCGCCTGTAACAATTCCAGGCGGCCTTGAAAGCCGGCCTGCTTCATCTGGATGCTGGGTGTGTGGGTCAGCTTATTAGTCAGGGAGCGCGCGAGCAGGCGTAACACCTGTTCCGGATCGCGGCCCTGTGCAAGCAGGCGTTGCGCATTCTCGAGTTCGTGATCGCGCGTTTGCTCGGCACCCGCGCGGTAGGCGCGGATGGTGGAGACGGCATTGAGCGATTGCAGCCAGCCCATGAAATTGGCCACCTGGATATCGACAATTTCCGCGGCCTGCTTGGCGGCCTGCTGGCGCGAGTTGAGGTTTTCCTGAATAACTTCCTGCAGATCGTCGACCGTGTACAGATAGACATCCTGCAATTCGCTGACCTCGGGCTCAATATCGCGCGGCACGGCGATATCCACCATGAACATGGGCCGGTGTTTGCGCACCTTGAGCGCGCTTTCCACGCTGCCCTTGCCCAAAATCGGCAGTTGGCTGGCGGTGGATGAAATAATAATGTCGGCCTCCGCGAGGTGGGCGGGAATCTCGGCCAGCGAAATCGCATAACCGTTGAACTCGCTGGCCAGCAGGTGCGCACGCTCGATGGTGCGGTTGGCGACAATGATGCGCCCGATTTTGCTCTCATGCAGATGGCGCGCGGTCAATTCGATGGTCTCGCCGGCGCCGATCAATAATGCCGTGTGCCCGGAAAGATCGCTGAAGATTTGTTTTGCCAGGCTCACGGCGGCAAATGCCACGGATACCGGACTCGCGCCGATGGCCGTATCGGTGCGCACCTGCTTGGCGACCAGAAAGGTATGCTGGAATAATCTGCCCAGCAGCATGCCGACCGTGCCGGCCTCGATAGCGACTTTATAGGCCACCTTCATCTGGCCCAGAATCTGCGGCTCGCCGAGGATCATGGAATCCAGACCGCTGGCGACGCGTAATACATGGTCTACGGCCGCCTGGTCGGCATGGATATAGAGGTAAGGTTTGATCTGCTCGGAGTCAAGCCGGTGATACTGGCAGAGCCACTGGATTACCGGAGAGCAGTCGGTATGTTCCAGGTTAAAGTAGATCTCGGTGCGGTTACAGGTGGAGAGTAGCGCGGCCTCGTGGAGCTCGGGGCAGGCAGCAAGATCGCGCAAGGCCTGCGGGATGCTGTCGGGCGCAAACGCCACGCGCTCGCGTATCTCCACGGGCGCGGTTTTATGATTGATCCCCAAGGCAAAAAAAGGCATAAACTATTCGCTCACGCCGCAGAGAGGGTCGCGCTTAAAGTGGAAGTACTGAATTTTAGCGGCATCTGTAGCATTCAAGGCAGCTCTGGAGAAGGATTTGCCCGCGTATTTTAAGACACAGGGGTGCTAAGCGCAAAATTTTACCCCGAAACGATGGAAACAAAGGCTGCCAAGTTGTCAAAACAGATATCCAACTTCCATAAAAATGCTCAAGATAAAAAACATGCGTATAGTAGCCTATCTGCCTGCCAATCAGTCACGCGCACCCAGCGACCAAGGTATTAAATAATGAAGTTCATTCTGTTGCCCGCCCGGTATTTCGCCAAATTTCTGCTCGTGATAGTGCTGGTCGGTTGTGTCGCCGCACATAAAGACAGCGCGGTAATGCCGAGCTCGCAGGCCGCTGAAGCGGCCGTTATACCGCCACCGCAAACGCCTCTACCCAATGTGGCGCTAAGCCCCGAGCTGATGTACAGAATCCTCGTGGCTGAGGTAGCGGGCCAGCGCGGTCAGTTTGAGATCGCCGGCAATACCTATGCGGAACTCGCGCGCAGCACACGCGACCCGCGCCTGGGCGAGCGTGCCGCGCAAATCGCCGTGTTCGTGCGCGACAAGCAAAAGGCCCTGGAGGCGTTAAAGCTCTGGGTGGAGCTCGATCCTGAAAATGTCGAGGCCCGCCAGGGGCTGGTAAGCTTTCTGATACGCAACGGTCAGGCCGACGCCGCGCTGCCGCACCTGGAATTCCTGTTGGCTGCCGCAGTACCGCCTGTTACACCGGCAGTACCCGAATTAGGCCTGGCGGACGGGATTGAAAAGGAACAGACCCCCGGGTTTATGCACATAGCCGCACTCTTGGCGCGTGAGGCGGATAAAGCCGCGGCGCTGCGCCTGATGGGAAAATTTACCGCCGCGCATAAGGATAGCCCCGACGCCTTGTTTGCCTACGCCACGCTGGCCTTGAGCGATAAAAATCTCAAGGTGGCGCGTGAGGCGGTCGAGGGCGCTCTGCAGCTCAGGCCCGGCTGGTCAAAGGCGGCCGCAATGCGCGCCCGTGTCATGCAGTTACAGGGCGAAACCCCGCAGGCATTGGCCTACTTAAAAAAATTCAGCGAGGCCCACCCGGACGATCTCATGCTGCGCCTCAATTATGCGCGCCTGCTGGTCGATGCAAACCAGATGGACGCGGCGCGCGCGCAACTCGCCATACTTGCCAAGCATACGCCGGAAAACGCAGAGGTGCTGTTTTCCATAGGACTGCTGTCCCTGCAGATTAATCAATTGGATGATGCCAAAAATTATTTGATGCAAGTGTCCAAGCTGGGTAAATTCGCGCTGGAATCAAGTTATTACCTGGGCCAGATTGCCGAGACCCGGAAGCAGTATAGCGAGGCCATGACCTACTATAAGGTCGTGGATCAGGGCGAGGCCTACCTCGACGCGCAATTACGCATCGTGGGGATGTTGGCCAAGCAAGGCGACATCGCCGCCGCACGCGCCCACCTGAAGGAGATCCAGATACAGGATCCGCAACAGGGAAAGCTGCTGCTCATGGCCGAGGCCGACCTGCTGCGCGAGGAGAAAAAGTATGACAAGGCTATGGATATCTATAATCGTGCGCTGGCCGAAGCACCGCAAGATACGACTCTTTTATACGGCCGGGCCATGCTGGCGGAAAAGATGGACCGGCTGGATATCCTGGAACAGGATTTGCGCGACATCCTGCTGCGCGAACCGGATAATGCCCGCGCTCTGAACGCCTTGGGTTATACCCTGGCGGATCGCACCCAGCGCTATCAAGAGGCGCTGGGCTATATCAAGCGCGCCCTGGAGCTCAATCCCCAGGACGCGGCCACGCTCGACAGCATCGGCTGGGTTCACTACCGGATGGGTAATATGCAAGAGGCGTTGCAGCATTTGCAGAATGCCTACAAGCTGGATGCCAACGCCGAAATCGCCGCGCACTTGGGCGAGGTACTATGGGTAAGAGGTGACCGCGAGGCCGCCCTCAAAGTTTGGGGCGATGCGCTGAAGTCCGAGCCGCAGGACGAAATTTTGCGGGGCACAATGAAGCGTTTCCAGGCCATCTGATAGACGGCATTCAAGTCGCATCGCTTGGCCCCTTGCCACTGTAAATATTTTCGAGATCGTTCCATCAATAAATTTATACAGGCGCTACTGCTGACGGCCCTGGCGGGGCTGATCGTAGCCTGTGCCGAACTGCCTTTATTGCCTCCCACCAAGGCCGCCGAGCAGGCCTGGCAGGCGCGCCAGCAGACCCTATCCGCAGTGCGGCAGTGGAGTTTGGATGGTCGCATCGCTATTCAGGCCGAACAACAGGGCTGGCACGCGGCGCTGCGCTGGAGCCAGAATATCACCGCCTACGATCTCAAGCTAAGCTCACCGCTGGGGCAGGACGTGTTGCAATTGCACGGAGATGAAAACGGCGTCGTGCTGCGCACCAGCGAAGGTGTAGAGCGCGATGCGGATGCGGAAAACCTGTTGGCCAAGCACCTGGGCTGGCGTATCCCCCTGGGTGGCCTGCGTTATTGGGCGCTGGGTCTGCCCGACCCTCAAGTGCCGGTCAGCCCTCAAGACCGCGAATTAGATGGCCTGGGACGCCTTACCCGCCTGCGCCAGTCCGGCTGGGAGATTGAATTCCGCCGCTACACCCCGGTTGCCGGCATCGACCTGCCGGACAAGATCTTTCTCAATAATAGACAGACCGGTACGCAGCTTGAGGTGCGGCTGGTGGTGGAAAAATGGCAAATTGATACCGATAATTCGCATACTGTATTAAACAAGCCGTGAGCCGAAGCTCGCTATAACCAGGCCTGCTACATGCCCGCAATGCCCTGGCCCGCACCGGCCAAACTCAATCTATTCCTGCATATCACCGGCCGTCGCGCGGACGGCTACCACGAACTGCAAACAGTATTTCAGTTTCTCGATTATGCCGATGAGCTGCGCTTTACCCTGCGCCAGGACGGGCACATCACGGCCGTGCCCGCACTGCCCGATGTAGCACCCGCCGATAACCTGGTGGTGCGCGCCGCGCGTCTGCTCCAAACGACGGCTAAAACCAATCTGGGTGTGGATATCGAGCTTACCAAGCATTTGCCGATGGGCGGCGGTCTGGGCGGGGGCAGTTCGGATGCGGCGACCACCTTGATCGCCCTGAACCGGATGTGGGATTTAAATCTCTCCGCGGAGCAACTCGCGCGGCTTGGTTTGAGCCTGGGCGCCGATGTGCCCGTATTCATACAAGGGCACGCGGCATGGGCGGAAGGCATCGGCGAACGCCTCACGCCA
>JBDSTW010000137.1:0-5931 GCA_039928055.1 Gammaproteobacteria bacterium
CAAAGGTGCGGATGGTCTCGATCTGCTCATCAAACAGATCGATGCGGTAGGGCAGGGCACTGCCCATGGGAAATAAATCGATCAGGCCGCCGCGCACCGCGAACTCGCCGTGTTCCATCACCTGCGAAACATAGCGGTATCCGCTGGATTCAAGACGCAGGCGCAATTGATGGAGATCAAGCCGCTGTCCGACATCGAGCAGCAGGCTGTTGGCCTCGAAATAATCGCGCGGCAGCAGCCGCTGGAGCAGTGTAGCGACCGGCAGCACCAGGATCCCGCAGCTTAAGTGCGGCAGGCGGTAAAGTGTTGCCAGGCGCTGCGAGATAATGTCTTGATGGGGTGAAAAGATATCGTAGGGCAGGGTTTCCCAGTCGGGAAAACCCAGTATCGGCAAAGCCTTGTCCTGGCCCGCGTAAAAATGCAGCTCATATTCCAGACGTTGCGCCGCGAGCGTATCTTCGGTAATAACCACCACCGGCCCGGCATGCCGACGTGCCGCTGCGGTAATAATCAAGCCGTAGCTGCTGCCGTAAAGTTGTCCCCAACGTTTGCGTTCGCCCGGTTTTTTGGGCAGCACAGGGCATAGCGGGTTGATGTTTAACGGCTCGGCAAGAGGAGCGCCTGATTCTGGCTGGGGAAGAAGGTTCATCCGTGGTCTGGAGTGGCTCATTAAACGTGCATTATCTCATAATCGCCTATTTTAATGCGCAAATTCAGCTTATTTATGAGTTCGGAGGGTGGTCGTTTTTCCGTTCACAAGTTTAAATTTGATATCGCGCCTTGCGAAGTAAACTTCCCAATGTTGAGATTGTCATACTGGATGAGTTTTAATCGTAAGCGGCGCAGTTTTGCTGCCGGATACAGGCTTGGTTTTACCTTACAATTGTTCGAATTTCAGCTAGAATAGAAATTATGAAACACAGTCCACAACACGACGATGGGGTGGCGCTGCAGGAGGCAAAACCCAAGCTTAAGCGGCCGCCACTTTATAAGGTTATGCTCATTAACGATGACTATACGCCCATGGAGTTCGTGGTACTGGTATTGCAGAACTTTTTCTTCATGAGCCAGGATCAGGCCATTCAGATCATGCTGCATGTACACACGCGCGGGGCCGGGGTTTGCGGTGTTTTTACGCGTGAAATCGCGGAGGTCAAGGTGGAACAGGTGAATCAATTTTCCCAGCATAACCAACATCCGTTACTTTGTACCATGGAGAAGGCGTAAGATTATCAACAGGGGCGGCGAGCACTTCACGAGGCTGAGACCATGTTAAGCAAGGAACTTGAATTCACCCTGAACCATGCCTTTAGAGAGGCGCGCGAAAGGCTGCACGAATTTATGACGACGGAACACCTGTTGCTGGCCCTGCTGGAGAATCCGGTAGCCGCAGCCGTGTTGCGTGCCTGTGCTGCCGATATGGACAAGCTAAAGCGCGAGATCACCAATTTCCTGAAAGAAACCACGCCCCTGCTCTCCTTGCACGATACCCGGGAGACTCAGCCCACGCTGGCCTTTCAGCGCGTGTTGCAGCGTGCCGTGTTTCATGTGCAGGCCTCCGGCAATAAAGAGGTGACTGGCGCGAACGTGCTCGTGGCAATGTTTAGCGAGCAGGAATCGCAAGCGGTCTATTTTCTGAAGAAACAGAATATTACGCGCCTGGACATCGTTAATTATATGTCGCACGGCATTTCCAAGATTCACGGCGAGGAAGAGTCGCAGAGCATATCGCCGGCCTCCGAAGAGGATGCCGGAGCCGAGGCGCCCGCCAAAAGCGCGCTGGAAATCTATGCGACGAATCTGAACGAGCAGGCCCGGCTGGGCAAGATCGATCCGCTCATCGGCCGCAAGAACGAGGTCGAGCGCACCATTCAAATCCTGTGCCGGCGGCGCAAGAATAATCCGCTGTATGTCGGCGAGGCGGGCGTGGGCAAGACGGCCATTGCCGAGGGCCTGGCCAAGATGATCGTGGACGAACAGGTCCCGCAGATTCTTTTGGGCAGCACCATCTACTCCCTTGATCTGGGCGCGCTGTTGGCGGGCACGAAGTACCGTGGCGATTTTGAGAAGCGGCTCAAGGCCGTGCTCAGCCAATTGCACAAGGAAAAGGGCGCCATTTTATTCATCGATGAGATTCACACCATCATCGGCGCCGGTTCGGCCTCGGGTGGTGTGATGGATGCCTCCAATTTGATCAAGCCGGCGCTGGCCTCAGGCGACCTGAAGTGCATCGGTTCGACCACCTATCAGGAGTTTCGCGGCATTTTCGAAAAAGACCGCGCGCTGGCGCGGCGCTTTCAGAAAATCGACGTGGTCGAACCCAGCGTCGAGGAGACCATAGCGATCCTGCAAGGACTGCGCTCACGCTTTGAGGAATTTCATAAGGTCAAATATTCGCGCCAGTCGATGCGCGTGGCGGCGGAACTCGCGCACCGCTATATCGGCGACCGGCATTTACCTGATAAAGCAATCGATGTGATCGACGAGGCGGGCGCCAATCAGAGTATTTTGCCGTTGTCCAAGCGCAAAAAGATCATCGGTGTGGTCGAGATCGAGAATGTCGTGGCCAAGATGGCGCGCATTCCGCCCAAGAGCGTGTCCGCGTCGGATCACAGCATGCTGCTTAATCTGGAACGTAATCTCAAGCTTGTGGTGTTTGGGCAGGATCAGGCGATTGAGTCGCTCGCGGCGGCGATCAAGATGTCGCGTTCCGGCCTGGGCAATAACCAGAAACCCATCGGTTCGTTTTTATTCTCCGGGCCGACCGGCGTCGGCAAGACCGAGGTTACCCGGCAGCTTGCGCGCGTCATGGGCATCGAGTTGATCCGCTTTGATATGTCGGAGTATATGGAGCGCCATACGGTTTCGCGGCTGATCGGCGCGCCACCGGGCTACGTTGGATTCGATCAGGGTGGCCTGTTGACGGAATCCATCAATAAACATCCGCATGCAGTGGTGTTGCTGGACGAGGTCGAGAAGGCGCATCCCGATGTATTCAATCTGTTGTTACAGGTGATGGATCACGGCACGCTCACCGACAATAACGGACGCAAGGCGGATTTCCGCAACGTGGTTATCGTGATGACGACCAATGCCGGGGCGGAGCACATGAGCCGTCCTTCCATCGGCTTTACCTATCAGGATCATTCCGGCGACAGCATGGAGGCGATCAAGCGCACCTTCAGCCCGGAATTCCGCAACCGCCTGGACGCCATCATCCACTTCAAGCCGCTGTCGAGCGTTACCATCGCCCACGTCGTGGACAAGTTTATTACGGAACTCGAAGCTCAGTTGGAAGAGAAGAACGTCGGCCTCGAAGTCGATGTTGCGGCGCGTGACTGGTTGGCGAAGCATGGCTTTGACGCCACGATGGGCGCGCGCCCCATGGCGCGTTTGATTCAAGAGAACATCAAGCGTCCGCTCGCCGAGGATCTGTTATTCGGCAAGCTGGCGTCGGGTGGGCATGTGCGCATCAGCGCGCAGGACGGCAAGCTGACCTTCGCCATAGAAGAGGCGCAGGGCGTCGTCAATCCGAAAATGGAAGTGGATTAGAAAGGTAGAGGAAGGAGAAAAGATACAAGTTTGAATCGTGCGCACAGCGCACGCTACGGACGGGGGTTTCCTGTATCTTTATCTCTGCCGTTCAGCGTGCCCGGAAGCTGATGCGGCCTTTGCTTAGATCGTAGGGCGTCAATTCCACCGTCACCTTATCGCCGGTCAGAATACGAATATAGTGCTTGCGCATTTTGCCGGAGATATGCGCGGTCACTATATGACCGTTTTCCAGTTCCACGCGGAACATGGTATTCGGAAGGGTCTCGATGACCGTGCCTTCCATTTCGATATGTTCTTCTTTTGCCATCCTGTTGTTTTTACCTCTAGCTTAGTAAGCTGTCCTGTTATTTCCCCAGTATAACACAATCGAATTTTAACTCAGGCGCCGATGCGCAACCACTGATTGTTTCGGTAAATTTCCAGGGGTCGAAACTGATTTTTGTAACTCATCTTGCGGCATTCCTTGATCCAGTATCCGAGATACACCCAGGTCAGGCCCATGCGCCGCGCCTCGTGTATCTGCCAGAGCACGGCATAGGTGCCCAGGCTGCGCGCTTCATGGGCCGGACTAAAAAAAGTGTAGACGGCGGAGAGACCTTGCGGCAAATGATCCGCTATGGCCACCGCGAGCAACTCGTTGTGCAGGCGGAATTCATAGAGGCGCGTATCGTCCAGGCCCGATAACAGGATGAATTCCGTGTATTGCCCGGGGTTGGTATGATCCATGCCGCCGCCGCTGTGCCGACTGCTCAGATAGTCCTGGTAGAGCCGAAAATGTTCATCGTCATAGGTCATGGCGACACGGCGCACTTCAATATCCTGATTACGCCGCCAGGTGCGCCTCTGACTCCGGTGCGGCTGGAAGTCAGCCACCGGCACGCGCACCGCGACACATGCCTCGCAAGCCCGGCAGTGAGGACGGTAAATATGCTCGGCGTTGCGCCGGAAGCCATAATCGATAAGCACGCTGTACATGTGCGCATCGATGCGTGTGTAAGGGTCGGCGATCAGCGAGCCTGCCTGGCGCTCCGGCAGATAGCCGCACGCCTGCTCGGCGGTAAGGTAGAAATTGAGGGCCTTGACGGTGCCCGTGCCGGCATCCGCTGATTTAGGATGGGCCAAGGGCTTGCCCCCCTTTTGACAAACAACCGTTCCAGCTATCGTCACACCATTTTGTCAACAGACCGGTAAATTCCGCACGGGGAATCTGCTCGGCGCCGAAGCGCGCGAGATGCTCGGAATGAATCTGGCAATCCAGCAACACATAACCCCAATCCCGCAGCCATTGCACCAGGTGAACAAAGGCGACCTTCGAGGCATTCGCGCGGCGGCTGAACATGGATTCGCCGAAAAATACCCGGCCCACGGCCACTCCATATATACCTCCGGCCAACTCGCCCTCGTGCCAGCTTTCCACGGAATGCGCCATGCCCAGGCGATGCAATTTACTGTACGCATTGATCATGGCCGCCGTAATCCACGTGCCGTTTGCCTCTCCTCGGCGCGGCTCCGCGCAGGCCTTGATGACGCGGGTAAAAGCCGTGTCCAGGGTTACGCTATAGCAATTTTTAGCGAGCACCTTTTGCAAACTGCGCGAGACGTGCAGGCGCTCCGGGAATAACACCGTGCGCGGATTGGGCGACCACCAGAGGATGGGCTGGTCCTGGTTGTACCAGGGAAATATTCCGTTGCGATAGGCGGCCATTAAACGCTTGGTACCGAGATCGCCGCCCACGGCGAGCAGCCCGTCGGGATCGCGCAGCGCCAATTCCACATCCGGAAATTGCGCGGATTTGTCGTGCGGGTCTATCCAGAAAGGTCCGCCGCGTAAAGGGTTCACTTGAGCAAAGCTCCTTAGCCTGAAATACCGCATTAACAATTCTTGAACGGCGAATGCCCGCCCAATTCATCCATATAATATTCCATTTGACACTTTTCATGGTCGAGAAAATTTTCGATCGCACGGCTGAACCCCGGATGACTGAGCCAGTGCGCCGACCACGTCGGCTCGGGAAGGAAACCACGGCTGATCTTATGCTCGCCTTGGGCGCCCGCCTCGAAGCGTTGCAGACCATTGGCAATGTAATAATCGATGGCGCGGTAGTAACAAAGCTCGAAGTGCAGGCTGTGAAATTCTTCGCTACAGCCCCAATGCCGGCCGTATAGGGTGTCTTTGCCGCGCAGATTAAAGGCGCCGGCCACATAGCGCCCTTCATATTTGGCGAGTACCAGCACAACTTGGGCGGGGAGGGTGCGCCCTAACTCCTTGAAAAATTCCAGGGTCAGCGAGGCGATGCCGCCTCGTTTCCAGAAGGTCGAACTGTAGAAGTGATGAAATACTTCCCACTGTGCCTCGCTGATCTGATCACCGTGCAA
>JBDSTW010000138.1:0-4129 GCA_039928055.1 Gammaproteobacteria bacterium
CGCCTGGGTAAATACAGCAGGGGATCGACCGGTTTGCCATCCTTGCGAATCTCGAAATACAGCATGACCCGCTCAGCGCCCGTCTTTCCCATTTCTGCAATCGGCTGCCCCATGGCAACCTTATCGCCTTCTTTTACAAGAATTTTTTTATTGTGTGCATAGGCACTTAGAAACGATTTATCATGTTTTAGAATAACCAGCTCACCCAGCCCGATCAGCCCGCTACCGCGGTAAACTACCCGACCCTCGGCAGCGGCGTGAATCGGCTGAGACTCCTTCCCCGCAATACTCAAACCCTTTCCCGTGACGGAAAACCGCTGTATCACATTCCCTTCCGTGGGCCACTTCCATGAGCGCACCGAATCGGCTAAATCCGGCCCGGGTGGGGAAATGGCTGCCGGGGGCGCTGCGCCATTCGGTGGCATCTGAGGTGCTTCTATGCGGGAAGAGGTAATGGGCGGCGACGCGGCATCAGCGGACGGCGTTCTTGCGATCAAGGTTGCCGCAGGCGGGGCTACCTGCAGCAATTGACCTAGGTGGATACGGTAAGGGGGCCTTAGCTTATTCCAATCCGCCAGTTGCTGCGGATCATAACCGTATTTCCAGGCTAGCGAATAAAGCGTGTCGCCCGCCTGAACCTGGTGAACGGCCTTCTTGGCAAGAGGCGGTTTCCCCAATACGGCTTTAGCGGATTCGCGTGCCCCCTGGTTTGGACTGCTGACCGGAGCTAGGGCCTGGTTGCCGCCGCAGGCTGCGAGCAGTGCTACGCTCGCCGCTATACGCATAATTTTATAAAGCTTATTTGGCATCAGTTCAAACATGCATTACGCGGTGCCGGCCCGCAAGGGTACGAAGCTTACCCGTCCTAAACTTTCCTGCTCAAAGCCATCCGGTGTGCGCCTCAAGAGGACGAGCTCCTGCAGGCCCCGCTCACCTATGGGTATCACGAGCCGACCCTGCTCACCGAGCTGATCCAGCAAGGCACGGGGAAGCTCGGCAGGCGCCGCCGTGACAATAATCGCATCATAAGGCGCATGTTCCGGCCAACCCCAACTGCCGTTGCTGTGTTTGACCTGAATATTACGCAGCTTAAGCTCGTTAAAACGGGAACGCGCGCATTGCAGCAAGGCATCGAGGCGCTCGACGGTATATACCTCTTTGGCAAGTTGAGCGAGAATCGCCGCTTGATAGCCTGAGCCGGTGCCGACCTCGAGCACCTTGTTGAGCGGCCCCGTGTCGAGTAGTGCCTCTGTCATGCGCGCAACCACATAAGGCTGAGAAATTGTTTGTCCATAGCCGATCGGCAGGGCAGTGTCTTCGTAAGCACGGCTGGACAGGGCCTCATCCACGAAAATATGCCGTGGCGTATCGCGCATCACCTCCAGCAAGGCATGGTGGCGGATACCTTGCTCCTGCAGACGCTTGATGAGCCGCTCGCGCGTGCGCTGCGAGGTCATGCCGATGCCGCGGTGGCGTACACTCATGAGCGCTTCAGACCCTTTTGCACATGGCTAATCGGGATGACATCTTCGCAGGCGGCAGGAAAACCACAGCGCTCCAGCCAATTCGCCACCTTATCCAAAGCAGTATAGCGCGTGAGATCAACCAGTATGGGCGTAATAGAGACGAAATTATGGCGGATCGCATGAAAGTCCGTGCCCGGGCCGGCATCCTGCTCCATACCCGGTGGGCCGACCCAGTATATGGTACGGCCGCGTGGATCGGTGTTTTTAACCACGGGCTCGGCCTTATGCCGGTGCCCGAGCCGCGTTGCTTCGAAACCGGCGAGCTGCTCCCAAGGCAGGTCGGGGACATTTACATTCAATATGGTGTCGGCCGGCAAGGGATCTTCATTTAGCCGCGCGATCAGAAACTTCACCACGCGCGCCGCGGTATCGTAGTGCTGCTCCCCGACCAATGACACGGCCAGCGCGGGCAGTCCCAGGAAGCGCCCTTCCATCGCCGCGGCGACCGTGCCGGAATAGAGCACGTCATCGCCGAGATTGGCGCCGGCGTTGATCCCCGACACGACCATATCCGGCTCTTCATCCAGCAAGCCGGTAATGGCCAGGTGTACGCAATCGGTCGGCGTACCGTCCACGCGCATAAAACCATTCTCGGCGCGTGTCGCCCTGATCGGTGCATCCAGCGTCAGGGAATTACTGGCCCCGCTGCGGTCACGATCGGGGGCCACCACATAGACCTCGGCAATTTCACTCAAGGTCTGCGCCAGACAGCGGATGCCGGTCGATTGGTAGCCATCGTCGTTACTTATCAATATTTTCATATTTTCGCTATGATCCGCAGATCGGCAGGAATATTCAAGACCGCAGGAATCCGGCTATTTTACTACGTCCGGGGGATGTGCTGCCGAGTTAAATACATCACTCTAAATCTACGATGTCCGCCCGGTGTTACAGATTGTGGTAAACGCGACGCAGCTCCCTGCCTGGCATCCAATGCAAAGACGCCGCCAAGCGTGTATCTTAGGAAGCGCTATCCCGTTGGAAAATCGCATGGCCAAGCCACCAAAAATTTCAGAGGATGATATCGAACTGTTTCGCCGCGAGCTGCACGCTGTAAAGCCGCTACACCATGACAAGGTGAGTCCGCCGCGTAAACGCCCCGCGCCGCTACCCCGGCAAACCTGGCTGGAGGAAGAGCGCATCATCCGCGATATGCTCTCAGATTACGACCCTGCCGAGGTAGAGGTTGGTGATGAGCTGCTATTCAGCCGCAATGGCCTGCAGCACGGTCTGCTGCGCAAGCTGCGCCGCGGCCAGTTCAGCGTGAGGATGCAGCTCGACCTGCACGGCATGACGGTGCCCGAAGCCCGCGCTGCGCTCGCGCAATTTCTGCTCGACTGCCATGCCGCAAATGCGCGCTGCGTGCGCATCATCCACGGCAAAGGCCACGGCTCGCTGCACAAACAGCCCGTGCTGAAAGGAAAGGTCAATGCCTGGTTGCAGCAACGCGACGAGGTGCTGGCCTTTTGTTCGGCCCGTAGCGAAGACGGCGGCACGGGCGCGGTGTACGTGCTACTGAAGCGGATCTGATATATCTATAGCGTGCGCCGCGCGCACGCAATGCTAGGGTGCGCCGGGTTCATTTAGCAAGACCACCGCATAAGCAGCTATGCCCTCCTGACGGCCAACGAAACCCATGCCTTCCGTAGTCGTCGCCTTGATGTTGATGCGCTCGATAGGGATTCGCGTATCTGCGCCCAGGTTGAGCCTCATCGCCTCTACATAAGACGCCAGCTTGGGCGCCTGGGCCAAAACGGTAATGTCGATATTTGCAATCGCCAGCGTGTGCTGCTCCATAAGGCTGACCACATGGCGCAGCAAAACCCGGCTGTCGATATCGTGGTATTGCGCACTCGTATCGGGAAAGTGTCTACCGATATCGCCCATCCCGGCGGCACCCAGCAGGGCATCGCATAGCGCGTGGATAAGCACATCGCCATCCGAATGGGCGGCCAACCCGTGCTCAAAGGGAATAGTGACGCCGCCCAGCACCAGCCTTCTATCCGGCGCGAAGGCATGGGCATCGTAGCCGTGGCCGATTCTCATGCACCGGTCTCCTGTTGTTCCAGATAATATTGTGCCAACGCCAGATCGGTGAGATGCGTAATCTTGATGTTGCTTGCATGGCCCTCCACCATCAAGGGAATAGCCCCGTTCAATGCCATGGCGGAGGCCTCATCGGTGACCAGTAATTTCTGTTCGATGGCGCGGCTCATGGCTGCGGTCAAGGCCGCAAGTTGAAATAGCTGCGGGGTTTGCGCACGCCAGAGTTCATCGCGGTTCAAAGTCTCCAGCACTTCACCGGAGCCTGTCGCGCGCTTCACCGTATCGCTCACACGCAACCCTAGCAAGGCTCCATCAGGATGATGCTCCACGGCGTGGATCAGCTTATCGATATCTTCATGGCACAGACAAGGACGCACCGCATCGTGCACGAACACCCAGTCGTGCGGCGCGGCAAATTCTGCCAGGCGGCGCAAGGCGTTCAACACCGAGTGGCCACGTTCTATCCCGCCGTTGACATGTAAGATAGGCTTATCCCGCCACGCCAGTTTCTCCAGCAACTTTCTGCCGTAATCATCCTCGGACGCGAGCGCGACAAT
>JBDSTW010000139.1:0-6502 GCA_039928055.1 Gammaproteobacteria bacterium
ACCTACGGCATGGGCATTATGAGCGTGTACAGCAGTGACGAGGTACGCGAACTATCCCGCAAGCAGCGCACCAAGATGTCGGCGGCGAAGGGTGGCCAAGCGGTGAACAAGGTGATCATGCAGGAAGGCGTCTATACGCTGGAAAGTTGGGGTGAAGACGGCGTGGCGGAGCCCGTGGTTTACATGATCAATCACTATGTCGTCGGCGGCTTTTACCGCGTGCACACTCAGCGGGCGCGCCATGAAAATCTCAACGCGCCGGGCATGTATTTCGAGCCGCTCGCCTTCGCCGAGTCGTGCAACACGCCGGACCGGAATAAATCACCGGATGCCCATCCGAACCGTTTTTATGCCTACGGCGTGATCGCCCGCCTTGCCCTGGTCGCCGCTGCGCGCGAGGTCGCGCAGGCCGTGCATGCCTCCAAGTCCTAGCATGAGTACTCAGGCGGCACCCATCAAATTAGGCGTCATCATGGACCCGATCGCCTCCATCCGCATAAAAAAAGATAGCACCTTCTCCATGCTGCTCGAGGCCCAGGCGCGCGGCTGGGAAATTCACTATATGGAACAGGGCGATTTATCGCTGCGGGATGCGCGCTGTTTTGCGCGTATGCGCGGCTTGCGCGTACAGGATGATGCGCTGCATTGGTTCGATTTCAAGCAGGAGCGCGAGGCGCCGCTCGACGAACTTGATGTCATCCTGATGCGCAAAGACCCGCCGTTCGATATGGAATACATCTATACGACTTACCTCTTGGAGCATGCCGAGGCCGCCGGTGTACTGATCGTCAACAAACCCCAGGCCCTGCGCGACGCCAACGAAAAACTTTTTGCCACGTGGTTTCCGCACTGTACACCGCCCACGCTGGTTACGCGCCGCGCATCGCAATTACGCGCATTTTTAGACGAGCAGGGAGACATTATCCTCAAGCCGCTGGACGGCATGGGCGGGGCATCGATATTCCGCTTGCGCAAAGACGATCCGAACATCAGCGTGGTCATCGAAACACTGACCCGCCACGCCAGTGCCTTCATTATGGCGCAACGCTTTATTCCCGAGATCAGCTCCGGCCCGCGGCCCGGCGATAAGCGCATCCTGATGATAGACGGCGAACCTATCCCCTATGCGCTGGCACGCATACCCGCACGCGGCGAGACGCGCGGCAATCTGGCCGCCGGCGGCCAGGGCAAGGGCGAACCCTTGAACGAGCGTGAACGCTGGATCTGCGCACAAGTCGGGCCGACGCTGCGCGATAAGGGTCTGCTGTTTGCCGGCCTCGATGTCATCGGTGACTACCTCACCGAGATCAACGTCACCAGCCCCACCTGCATACGCGAGCTCGATGCGTTGTATGGATTAAATATTTCAGCCCTATTGCTCGATGTGATTGAGAAACAAATAGCAAGTGACAAGTGACAAGTGGCAAGAAAAAAGAAAGCAATCAACATTCTTGTTACTTGTAACTTGTTACTTGTTACTTGTCACTCTTCTATGTTCATGCAGCAAGTCCGAGCCGCTGTACCAGGAACAGATCTTCGCCCTGGGCTCGCTCGTCGAGATCAGCCTCTGGGGCGTAGACCCCGCGCTTGCCGCCCAGGCCAGTGCCCGGCTCACCGAGGACTTTAACCGCATCCATACCACCTGGCATGCCTGGGAGCCGAGTGCGCTGACGCGCATTAACGAGCACCTGACGCGCGCTGCCGCCTTTTCCGTGGACGCGGAACTAATCCCTCTCCTGACCCGCGCGCGCGCCCTATCCCTGGCCAGCGGCGGCCTGTTCAATCCCGGTATCGGAAAACTGCTGGCGCTGTGGGGATTTCAAAGTGATGAACGCCCTAACGGCCCGCCGCCCGACGCCCCGGCTATTGCCGCGCTCGTGGCCCGCCACCCCGGCATGGCCGATCTGCACATTGACGGTACCACACTGCGCAGCGCCAACCCCGCGCTGCAACTCGACTTCGGCGCCATCGGCCAAGGCTATGCCGTGGATATCGCGATTGAACATTTACGCCGGCTCGGCATCCATAATGCCCTTGTCAATGCCAGCGGCGATATCCGTGTGATTGGAAAACACGGCAAGCGCCCGTGGCGCATCGGCATACGCGACCCACGCGGGCCGGGCATTCTCGCCTCCATCGAAATGCAGGGCGATGAGAGCATCGTCACCTCGGGTGATTACGAACGTTATTTTAAATACAAGGGCAAACGCTATTCACACATCCTCGATCCGCGCAGCGGCTACCCGGTCAACGGTGCGGCCTCGGTGACCGTGTTGCATGACAACGCCATCGTCGCCGATGCGGCGAGCACGGCCTTGCTGGTCGCCGGCGCGAACGAATGGCAAGGCGTGGCGCGCGCGCTGGGCGTTAAACACGTCATGCGCATAGCAGCCAACGGTACGGTGCAAATGACGCCGCTGCTGGCCCAGCGCCTGCATTTCGAAGCCGCGCCTGCGCCGAAGGTGGAGTTGGTCGCGCCCTTATGACAACGCGTATCACCGGCGCCGACGCCGTGGTCATCGCGCTGGCGTTGATCTTGCTGCCCTATCTTTATTTAACGTATTGGGGCGGTGCGGCGACACAAGGCGAGCAGGCGCGCATCTTGCGCGGCGGCCAGCAAATCGCCCTGGTCTCGCTGCACGAACACCGGCACCTGAGTATTGCGGGCGTGCTGGGGCCTAGCCTGCTGGAGATCAAGGACGGCAAGATCCGTTTTATCGACTCGCCGTGCCGCAACAAGCAGTGCGTGCACAGCGGTTGGGTCTCCCTGGGCGGCGAGTTTGCCGCGTGCCTGCCGAACCGCATCAGCGTGCAAGTCGTCGGCCGTGAACCACGCTTTGATTCGATTAACTTTTAAGCGAGCATGCCCATTTTTTTACAAACCACCCGCGAAGACCAGCTAATCGCCTGGCTCACCGCGCTGGCCATCACCATCCACATCGCCGAGAGCGCGCTGCCCAGCCCCTTGCCCGGCATCAAGCCGGGGTTGGCTAATGTCATTACCGTAGCCGTGCTGCTGCGCTACGGCTGGCGCATGGCGGCCTGGGTGTCGCTGCTGCGTGTGCTGGTCGGCAGCCTGCTGCTGGGCACGTTTCTCTCGCCGACCTTCATCTTGAGCCTGGCCGGCGCCGTTTGCAGCCTGGTCACGCTGGGCGCGGCCTACGCCATAAGCAATCGGCTCCCCGGGCGCGGCCTCGGCGCGCTGGGCTATAGCGTGCTCGCGGCCATGGCCCATATGGCGGGACAGTTTTGGAGCGCGTACCTCCTGTTTATTCCCCACCCCGGCCTGCTGCACCTGCTGCCCGTGCTGATGACCGCCGCCGTGATGTTTGGCCTGGTCAGCGGTATGATTGCCAACACCATGCTAATGAGAATGCCCGGTGACGGCCGTAACTTACCTCCATAGGCTGACGCGCCTTACTGCGCGCGACCGCCTGCGGCTGTCGTTGTTGTTTGCCGTGGCATTGCATGCCGGCCTGATTCTGGGCGTGAGCCTGGCGGGCTTTGCTGCGAAACCTGCGCGCACCGCCCTGCCGACTATCGAGATCAGGCTGGTCGACTCACGCTCGGACACCGCCCCTAAAAAACCCGACTATCTGGCCCAAGCCAATCAGGATGGCGGGGGCATGAGCCAAGCGCCCGAAGAACCCTTGACCAGTCCGCCGCCGGAGTTTGAATCCGCACCGGCACCGGCGCCGGCGCCCACGCCGCCGCTTGAACAAACAGTGCAGCCGCCGGAAACAACCGTAATGACACAAGCGCTATCTCCCAAAAAAATAGCGGTGCCCCAGGTTAAACCAAAGCCTGCCCCGGCGCCGGAAGCGAGCACCCTCGCCCAACCCTCGGCGGCGGCCCTGATCAACCGCAGCCTGGAGATCGCCAGCCTGAGCGCGCAGGTCGCCGCATCCGCGCAGGACTATGCGGATCGCCCGCGTCAGAAATTTATTTCGGCGCGCACGCAGGAATACAAATACGCGAGTTACATGGAGGCTTGGCGCGCCAAGGTCGAGCGCATCGGTAATCTGAATTACCCGACCGAGGCCAAGCGCCGCAATTTATCCGGCAGCCTGATTCTCGATGTGGCGCTGAACGCCAACGGCAGCATCAATAACATCACCCTGCGCCGCTCCTCCGGAGAGAAGGTCCTGGACGATGCAGCCATCCGTATCGTCAAGCTGGCCGCGCCCTACGGCCCATTTCCGGCCGACATCAAGAAGGAAGCCGACATCTTGCACATCACGCGCACCTGGCAATTTTTGCCCGACAATCGCCTGTCGAGCAAGTAGGGTGTCTGCGCACACAAGCATGCCGTCCGGCAACATTCGCTCGCGCTGCCGCCTGCCGAGGCCCAAGGCCTTACACTATAATTTATAGTGCGCCGCACTTGTCTCGCACCCGCCTCTTCGCCGATACTTACACTATGATGATCGAATCGGGTTATTTGAAGAATCATTTCCTGATTGCCATGCCGGCCTTGGCCGCACCTGATTTCTTTCATACGGTCACTTATATCTGCGAGCACAACAGTGACGGGGCGATGGGCATCGTGATCAACCGCCCGCTCACCTTGAGCCTGGGTGAAATCCTGCACCAGTTGAATCTCCAGGCCAGTACGCCCGCCTGCGCCCTGCAACCCGTCTATCTGGGTGGCCCCCTGCATCGCGAACGTGTCTTCGTCATTCACGAACTGCCGTGGCAGGGCGAACTGACCTTGCCCGTTACCGACAGCATCGGCGTCACCGCCTCGCGCGATATCTTAAGCGCCATGGCGCAAGGCGAATACACCGGCCAGACCCTGGTGGCCCTGGGTTACGCGGGTTGGGCGGAAGGTCAGTTGGAACAGGAGATCGCCGCGAATGCCTGGCTCAGCCGGGAGGCCGATCAGCGCATCTTGTTCGATACGCCCGATGAACGGCGCTGGCAGGAAGCGGCCACGCTCCTGGGTATCGACATCAGCCGCCTCTCCAGCCAAGTCGGCCACGGGTGAGGCGCACGCAATTACCATGAGTCCGGCGCCGCAGACCTTGTTGGGTTTTGACTACGGCAGCAAGCGTATCGGTGTAGCGGTGGGACAAGAACAAACGCGCACCGCCACGCCGCTGGCCACCGTCACGGTTACGCGCGACCAACCCGACTGGGATGCCATTACCCAGCTCGTCGCGAACTGGAAACCGGACACGCTCATCGTCGGACTGCCGTTAAACGAGGATGGCTCCGAGCACGCCATCACAGTGGCGGCGCGGCGTTTCAGCCGGCAGTTGTTCGGGCGCTACCACTTGCCGGTGCATACGGTTGACGAACGCCTGTCGTCCTATGCGGCACAGCACATGCCACGCCCGCAGGGCGCAGTGCCTAAACGTAACCAGACGGTCGATAAGGTCGCCGCGCAGGTTATCTTGCAGGCCTGGCTGGATAGAGGCCCTCACGAAGGTTAATGCAATGACAGCGCACACCGATGTAAACACTCTGCTTGAGCGCATGGCAAATGATTTAAGCGCGCTGATCAGCCGGCGTGGCCTGAGCGATCCGGTCATGATCGGCATTCAGACCGGCGGTGTGTGGCTCGCGCAGCGTCTGCACGACATGTTAAAAATCGGCGAGCCGCTGGGCAGACTGGATATATCATTTTACCGCGACGACTTCACGCGCATGGGCATGAACCCGCAGGTCAAACCTTCTTATATGCCTTTTAACCTCGACGAGCGCCACATCATCCTCGTCGATGACGTCCTGCATACCGGCCGCACGATTCGCGCCGCGCTCAATGAAATCTTCGATTACGGCCGGCCCGGCAGCGTAACGCTCGCCGTGCTGGTCGAACGCAGCGGACGCGAACTACCCATCGAGGCCACGGTGGTCGGTCAACACCTTGAGCTTGCGTGCGAACAGCACGTGAAGCTCACCGGGCCCGACCCCCTGGGCCTGGTCGTGCAGACGCTTTAATGGGGCAGGGTAACATCCAACTCGACCAGCACGGGCGCCTGCGCCACTTCCTCACCGTTGAAGGACTCAAACGCTCCTTGCTAACGGATATCCTGGACACCGCCGAATCCTTCGCCGGCGTGGCCGAGCAAACCGTGAAAAAGGTGCCGTTGCTGCGCGGCAAGACCATCGTCAATTTATTCTTCGAGGCCAGCACGCGCACGCGCATCACCTTTGAACTTGCCGCCAAACGCCTGTCGGCGGACGTGCTCAACATCAATATCAACACCTCATCCAGCAGCAAGGGCGAGACCCTGCTCGACATGCTGCGCAACCTCGAGGCCATGCACTGCGATATGTTCATCGTGCGCCATGCCGAGAGCGGCGCGGCGCATTTTATCGCGCGCCATGCCGCCCCCCATATCAGCGTGATCAATGCCGGGGACGGCAGCCATGCCCATCCCACGCAGGCCATGCTCGACATGTTTACCATCCGCCGCCACAAGGGCGAATTCGCACCGCTGCGCGTGGCCATTGTCGGCGACATTCTGCACTCGCGCGTGGCGCGCTCGCAGATCCA
>JBDSTW010000140.1:0-3554 GCA_039928055.1 Gammaproteobacteria bacterium
AAGCAAACGAACTCAGACAAAAAAGCGCTGAAGAACTCGGCAAAGAACTCCTCGACCTTACGCGCGAACAGTTTAATCTGCGCATGCAGAAGGGCACCGGCCAGCTCAGCAAACCGAGCCAGATGAAAGTCGTGCGCCGCAGTATTGCGCGGGTCAAAACGATCATGAATCAAAAATCGGGTAAGGCATAATGACCGAAAACACTAAAGTTTCACGCAGCCTGACCGGCCGTGTGGTCAGCAACAAGATGGATAAGTCCATCACGGTGCTGATCGAGCGTAAGGTGCAGCACCCGACTTACGGAAAATATGTCAAACGCACCACCAAACTGCATGCGCACGATGAGAAAAATATCTGCGGCGAAGGCGACCTGGTCACCATCGAGCAGTGCCGACCCATCTCCAAGACCAAGGCCTGGAAGCTGCTGTCAGTAGTAGAAAAAGCGGTATAAAGCACACAAATTTGTCTTGGGCTGAGGCCTGTTTAATGTATAATGATCGGCTTCTCGTGGATCGGGAAAAGATCATTTTAAGGTTGTCGGAGAGAGTCGATGTTACAAATGCAATCAACCCTGGAAGCGGCGGACAATAGCGGTGCGCGCCGTTTGATGTGTATCAAGGTGTTGGGCGGGTCGCATCGCCGCTACGCCGGCATTGGCGATATCATCAAGGTCAGCATCAAAGAAGCGATTCCGCGCGGCAAGGTCAAGAAGGGCGAGGTTTACGATGCCGTTGTGGTACGCACGCGCAAGGGTATGCGCCGGGCGGATGGTTCGGTCATCCGTTTCGACGGTAATGCCGCCGTGCTCCTCAACAGCCAGCAACAGCCGATCGGCACGCGTATCTTCGGCCCTGTCACCCGCGAGTTGCGCGGTGAAAAGTTCATGAAGATCATTTCGCTGGCCCCTGAAGTCCTATAAGTCGAAGAGCCTTCATTTATGCGCAAGATTCGTAAAGGCGATGATGTCATCGTCATCACCGGCAAAGATAAGAGCAAGCGCGGCAGTGTTCTGCGCGTGCTGGCTAACGATCGCCTGACTGTCGAAAATATTAACATGGCCAAGCGCCACACCAAGCCTAATCCCAACCGGGGCATAGGCGGCGGTATTATTGAAAAAGAGATGCCGTTGCATAGCTCGAACGTAGCGCTTTACAACCCGGTTACCAAAAAGGGCGATAAGGTCGGTATCCGTAAACTGGAAGATGGCCGCAAGGTGCGCTTTTTCAAATCCAACAATGAAGTTATTGACAGGTAAGTAAAGTGGCAAGACTTCAAGATTATTATCACGAAACCGTGACCAAGAAGCTGATGGAGCAGTTCGGCTACCAGAATGTCATGCAGATACCGCGCATCTCCAAGATTACCCTTAATATGGGGGTCGGGGAGGCTGTCGCCGACAAAAAGGTCATGGATCACGCCGTGGCCGACATGACCAAGATTGCCGCGCAAAAGCCCGTGGTTACACTCTCGCGCAAATCCATTGCCGGGTTCAAGATCCGCGACAATTGGCCAATCGGATGCAAGGTTACCCTGCGCCGTAAGCGCATGTATGAATTTCTGGACCGGTTGGTGAACATCGCCATACCGCGTATTCGCGATTTTCGCGGGTTTAATGCCAAATCGTTTGACGGTGCCGGCAATTACAGCCTGGGTGTACGCGAGCAGATTATTTTCCCGGAAATCGATTACGACAAGATTGATGCCCTGCGCGGTATGGACATCACCATCACCACCACGGCAAAGACCGACGAAGAAGGGCGCGCGTTACTTGCGGCCTTCAATTTTCCTTTAAAGGGCTAAGTAAGGCACATGGCAAAGACTTCAATGGTTAACCGCGAAATCAAACGCGCACTTGTCATTAAAAAATATGCTGTAAAACGCGACACCTTGAAACAGCAGATGACGGATAAGAATGCGTCGGAGCAGGCGCGGCAGGATGCGCGTCGCCGTTTTGAGGCATTGCCGCGCGATGCCAGCCCCTGCCGTCTGCGCAACCGCTGCCGCATCACCGGGCGGGCACATGGTTTTTATCGCAAGTTTGGTCTCGGACGCAACAAGCTGCGCGAAGCCGCTATGCGCGGCGATGTCCCGGGCTTAGTCAAGGCCAGTTGGTAAACAATTTTTATTCGTAACGGAATTTCGGAACTGAATTTATGAGTATGACAGACCCTATTGCCGATATGCTGACGCGCATCCGCAACGGCCAGGCCGCCGAGAAGATCGAGGTAGCGATGCCTTCATCCAAGCTCAAGCAGTCCATTGCGAAGGTATTGCGCGACGAGGGCTATATCAACGACTTTGCCGTACACGACGCCGAGGGTAAGCCAATTCTGGTTATCGCATTAAAATATTATGGGGGCAAGCCGGTTATCGACACCATCCAGCGCGCCAGTCGCCCCGGTCTGCGTTTATACAAAAACAAACAAAAACTGCCCAAGGTCATCGGCGGGCTGGGTATTGCGATTGTTTCAACCTCGCATGGTTTGATGACGGACCGCGCGGCCCGTGCCGCCGGCTATGGCGGAGAAGTCCTCTGCTACGTCTCGTAGTGACCGTGTCCCATTGGTGATAAGAAATGTCTAGAGTCGCAAAAAATCCGGTTGTCATTCCGCAAGGCTTCGACGTCAATATTGACGGCCAGGCCGTTACCGTGAAGAGCGCTAAAGGTTCCCTGCAGCTGATCGTGCACGATTCAGTCATTGTTGGGCGTGAAGACAATGTTATAAAAGTGGCTCCGCGCCATACCAGCATTTCGTCCAATGCCTTGGCGGGGACGATGCGCGCACTGATCAATAACCTGGTAATCGGGGTTGACGCAGGCTTTAGCAAAAAACTGGATTTGGTGGGTGTGGGTTACCGTGCGCAGGTGCAAGGCCAGGCGTTGAACCTGACCCTGGGCTTTTCGCACCCGGTGGCCTTTACTATCCCTAAGGGAATCAGCATTGAAACGCCGAGTCAGACCGAGATCATCGTAAAGGGAATGGACAAGCAGCAGGTCGGTCAGGTGGCTGCAAAGATTCGCTCTTACCGCCCGGTCGAGCCGTATAAAGGCAAGGGCGTGCGCTACTCGGATGAAGTTGTCATCCGTAAAGAAGTCAAGAAGAAGTAATTTACCAAGGCTCCTATGGACAAAAAGACCTCCCGCTTGCGCCGCGCCCTGCGTGCCCGCGCCAAGATCAAAGAATTAGGCGCAGTGCGCCTATGCGTCAACCGTACGCCACGGCACATCTATGCGCAAATCATCGCCCCTAGCGGTGCCGAGGTAATCGCGTGCGCCTCGACGCTCGATGCCTCAGTGAAAGGCGAGCTTGGCTACACCGGCAATATTGCCGCCGCCATTGCCGTTGGCAAGGCGATAGCGGAAAAGGCCAAGGCCGCCGGTGTGACGCGCGTGGCATTCGATCGTTCCGGTTTTCAATATCATGGTCGTGTCAAGGCGCTGGCGGATGCGGCGCGTGAACATGGCCTGGAATTTTAAGGATTAATTATGGCGGGTTATGACGTCCCAAAGAACAACGATGGCCTTCAGGAAAAACTGATCGCCGTCAATCGCG